>PAJL01000061.1 GCA_002706045.1 Flavobacteriaceae bacterium | reverse complement strand
TAGTTTAAAAAACGATTTATCTGGTTTTGCAAAAGCAAATTACAGACTTAATGAAAAATTCAGTCTATACGGTGATTTACAGTTACGCAACGTCACTTATAAAACATTTGGTAATACATCTGATTTGGTAGATTTTGAAGTGGATAAGAATTTCACATTTTTTAATCCAAAAGCAGGTGTCACTTACGATTTAAACAACTCAAACAGCTTCTATTTTTCTTATGCTAGAGCTAATAGAGAACCTAACAGAACAGAGTTTGAAGAGAATAATGATATTAAACCAGAACAGCTTAATGACTTTGAATTAGGCTGGAGACATAAAAAAGGAAACTTCTCATTTAATGCCAATGCTTATTACATGCTATATAATGAGCAGTTAGTACTTTCTGGTAGACTTGATGATGTTGGTAACCCAATACGAATCAATAGCGGAAAAAGTTATAGATTAGGTTTAGAGTTAGAAGCTATCATACCTGTGACTCCAATGTTAACATTGCAACCTAATATGACCTTAAGCTCTAATAAAAACAAGGAAACAGTAATTTCATATGATGGTGAACTACAAAATTTGGGAAAAACAGATATTTCATTCTCACCAGAATTAATCGCTGCCAATGCTATAGTGTTTCAACCTGTAAAAGATTTACAAATGGCTTTATTAAGCAAATATGTTGGAGACCAATATATGGGTAACACTGAAGCTGAAAGATCCAAGTTAGATAGTTATTTTATAAATGATTTTAATATTAGTTATACTTTGTCATTCCAAAGCGACGGTGAGTCTCAACCCGTTTTTGATTCTATTGTATTCACAGGTTTAGTGAATAATATTTTCAATGAAAAATATATCTCAAATGGCTATTACTACACTTATGATGATACGTGGTCAGACCCAAATGCTGTAACCACAATTGAAGGTGCTGGTTTTTACCCACAAGCTACAACTAACTTTTTATTAGGAGCGACATTAAAATTTTAGTTACCAGTAACTAAAAATGTGTTGTTCCCTATATCCTCAACCCTGTATGGCTTAAGCGTACAGGGTTGTGTTATTTCTTCTGCATACTCGTAACCAGTAGATAAACTATACCTGTTTTCGTCTTCACAGCCACAAGTTACAACCTCACCATCAAGAGAACCCAGAGTTGAGCAAGAAACAGGCTCATGGTTAGGATCTGATGCATCCCAAGCGTATAACGTATTAGAATTTAAACGATGTAACCAAATGCCTCCATTTCCATAACCAGCAACATAAACACTACTTCCTGTAAAATTTAACTGATTAAACTGTGGCAAATTAGTATTAACCGTTAAGTTAATATTTACATCAAATAAGAAGTTACAGTTGTAAGTATTATCACTCTTACTACAGCTAACAACTACAGTAAGACAGAGTATTAGGACTAATCTTTTCATTAAAAATTTTTAGTTCGCAAGTTACAATTATTTCAACTATACAGTAAATATTTGTATATTTGTGTTCTAATCTCGTTAGCGCGGGATTTTTTATTTAATCCCGAATTTATTTCGGGATCTTTTTTGAAATAGCGCTAGAGGTTACAACTATTAAACGTATGAATTATGAGTAAAGTATCTTACTACACTGCTGAAGGATTAAAAAAATTAAGAGAAGAATTAAACCATCTTAAAGATGTTGAACGTCCTAAAGCTTCACAAGCTATTGCAGAGGCGAGAGATAAAGGTGATTTAAGTGAAAATGCAGAATATGATGCTGCTAAAGAAGCTCAAGGCATGCTAGAGATGAAAATTTCTAAAATGGAAGAAACTTTAGCAAATGCTCGTGTTATTGATGAGTCTCAGTTAGACACTTCAAAAGTATTGGCATTATCTAAAGTGAAAATAAAAAACCAGACGAACGGTATGGAAATGACCTACACTTTGGTGGCTGAAAGTGAAGCAGATTTAGCAAATGGTAAAATCTCTGTAAACTCACCTATAGGCAAAGGTTTGTTAGGTAAATCCGTTGGTGATATTGCGGAAATTAAAGTACCTAATGGCACCATTAAGTTTGATATTTTAGAAATATCAAGATAACTTCAGTAGAAAAAAGAAAAACGAATAGAGATTCCTGTTTTATACTGATGTCATTTCAGTTGAAACAGGAATCTTTTTTTATCTTTATAATATAATTAATAATACCAATGGCTACAATCTTCACTAAAATCATAAATGGCGAAATTCCTTCATATAAAATTGCAGAAACAGAAGACTTTTTTGCCTTTTTAGATATTAACCCTAACTCCAAAGGTCATACACTTTGTATTCCCAAAAAGGAAGTGGATAAAATTTTTGATCTTGATGAAGACACTTACATGGGATTAATGAATTTTTCAAGACGAGTAGCACTTGCCGTTGAAAAGTCAATTCCATGTGAACGCGTTGGTATGTCTGTAATTGGTTTAGAAGTACCTCATGTTCACGTACATTTAATTCCACTTCATACTATGGAAAATGCGCGTTTTACATATAAAGAAAAATTAGAAAAAGACGAGTTTGAGGCTATAGCTCAAAAAATTTCGAGCAACTTTATATAATCCGTTTTTCTACTTAGAAAACACACCTGAAACGTATAAAACAATACCTGTTACCAAAAGAATATCAAAGATGATAAAAGCCCAGGCAAAGGGTTTTAATTTTATAGATTTTGATTGTGGCTGTATGCCTCTTTTGTGATAACTAACAACATTTTCAATATCGTCTGTCCACATCACAGGAAAAATCTTGGTATTACAATTATAGCATGTTATTTCACTAAAGATTTCTGGTGATACAAACTTGTAGAAAACATTTTCTTTTTGCTTTTGCTTAAAGACAATTTCCATACTATCGTTAGAGTAACATTCAGGACAATTGTTACTCAAACGTGCTTCTTTTAAAGTAAAATCATTGGTCGATAGCATGTTACAAATTTAAGACAAAACTTTTAAAGTAATTTGAATTGTTGTGCCTTTACCAATTTCGGACTCTAAAACTTTAATTTTTCCGTTATGGTAATCTTCAATTATCCGTTTAGCTAACGAGAGTCCAAGTCCCCAACCACGCTTCTTTGTAGTAAATCCGGGTTCAAATATTTTGGTAAATTGATTTTTGTGTATGCCTTTTCCCGTATCTGTAATTTTTATAAAAACCTGTTTTTCGACTTGAAAAAGTTCTACTTTTAAATCTCCTTTTCCTTTCATAGCATCGATAGCATTTTTAACTAAGTTTTCAATGGTCCAGCTGTAAAGCTGTTCGTTCAAATCAACAAAAATTTGATGCTCAGGAATAATTATTTCAAAATTTATAAGTTTTGAAGATCTTGATTTTAAATAATCATACGAATCTATTGTAGCTTCTACAATATCCATTTTTTCAAGAGTTGGTGCAGAACCTATTTTGCTAAAACGTTCGGTTATGGTTTTTAACCTATCGATATCCTTTTCAATTTCTTGAATATAATCTGGATTTACCTGCTCTGTTTTTAAGATTTCTGTCCAACCCACAAGCGAAGACAAAGGTGTTCCTATTTGATGTGCTGTTTCTTTAGCCATACCTGTCCAAAGTTTATTTTGGTCAGCCGTTTTAGCACTACGGTAAAAGAAATACACTACAGCTGCAAACAGAATAATTATTAAAAGTAATGCTAATGGGTAGTATTTTAGCTTATTGAGTAAAGGTGAATTGCCATAATAAAGCATTGAGAGTACCTTATTTTTATATTTGATTTCAATAGGCCTATTTTCTTTTTTAAATTTCTCTATTAATCCAACTAAATACAATGAATCTTTGGCCTTTTCTTCATCTATATTATTATAGTCAATGCTTCCATCGTCATTAACTTTTATCATAGGAGTAGTGGTATTACTTGTAATAATTTCAAGTGGTAACTCTCCAAAGTCATCATTTAGGTTTTTTGTAATGCTTATCTCTTTCTGAGCAAAAGACCAATTTCTCATTTTGCTACGCTCTTCAGCTTTAAAGTTTTGAAAGAAGATATAGGTATTCCAAAGAATAAGGGAAATAATGATAAATGAAGAAATAATAATAATCCAACGGACTACATTTCTATTAAAACTCAAGGTCATCGGTAAGTGCAATTACATTTTTTAAATATAATGTAAATATGTTGATATTATTGTTCTTAACTGACTGCAAAATACTTTTAATACCAATTGAATATTATTATTTTTGTTAAATATCCGTTGACTAAATGATTTCATTACATCCTAAAGACCTTACTACAGGTAAGTTGCACAGCTATTTATTAAGCGCTGTTGCACCAAGACCAATAGCATTTGCAAGCACTATAGATACAGAAGGTAATCCCAATTTATCACCTTTTAGTTTCTTTAATGTTTTTAGTGCTAATCCGCCAATTCTCATATTTTCTCCAGCAAGACGTGTTAGGAATAATACCACAAAGCATACCCTTAATAATGTAGAAGCTACAAAGGAAGTCGTTATTAATGTAGTGAATTATGACCTTGTTCAGCAAGCCTCATTATCTAGTACTGAGTACGGTGAAGGTGTTAATGAATTTGACAAAGCTGGTTTAACTATGCTAGAGTCAGATGAAGTGAAGCCTTTTAGAGTTTTGGAATCGCCTATTCAATTAGAATGTAAAGTCAATGATATTATAAAACTAGGCAACGAAGGTGGTGCTGGTAATTTGGTGATTTGTGAAGTTGTAAAACTACACCTGTCTAAAGACATCATGAATGATGATGAAACGGTAAATCAAGAAGCTTTAGATTTAGTGGCTAGAGCTGGTGGTAGTTACTACAGTAGAGCTAAAAAAGGCTTTTTCGAAATTCCTAAACCTATACAAACTTTAGGAATTGGTGTAGATAACATGCCCGAAGATGTTAAAAACAGTATGATTTTAACAGGAAATAATTTAGGTATGCTTGGTAATGTAGAAAAATTACCAAATCAAGAAGATGTAGATAAATTTATTAATGAAATAAGCGAGCGTTATCCTAATATTAAAAATGCTTCGCATAGAGAAAAGCATAAATTAGCAAAAAATTATTTAAGCTTTGGAGACGTAGAAAGTGCTTGGAAGTTATTACTTTCGTAGCCTCAAAAAATTAGATTATTTAAAATAAAATAGATTAAGCGAAAATGGAAGTACAAGGACGAATTAAGGTGATTGGTGAGACTCAAACCTTTGGAAACAATGGTTTTAGAAAAAGAGAAGTGGTTGTAACTACAGAAGAACAATATCCGCAGCACATTATGGTTGAGTTTGTTCAAGATAAAACAGATTTACTTAACAGCTACCAAGTTGGTCAACCAGTAAAAATAAATATTAACCTTAGAGGTAGAGAATGGGTAAACCCACAAGGAGAAACAAAATATTTTAACTCTATCCAAGGTTGGAGAATAGAAGCATTACAAGCTGAAGCAGGTAACGGAGATATGCCTCCTGTACCACCAACAGAAGCTTTTGAACCTGTAAATGATGTTAATGAGGACGATCATGATGATTTACCTTTTTAATTAAGATATCACAACATTAAAAAAGGCCTGTTTTTTTAAACAGGTCTTTTTTTGCTTTATAACAAAAAAGTCCCGATAGTTAAATCAGGACTTAATATTGTGGTTTTAGGTTTGACCTCTAGTAATAAACTTAAAAAAAAAGCAATGATGAACAAAAAAATTTATCACACAAAGGTCTAGTCAAATATCTACAAAAATCTCATACAAACAAAACACATTAGTTTATTTAACTGTAAAAAATGTTATAATTGTTGGTAATTATGATTATTCTTAATGAAAATACAGATTTCCCTGATGTTTCTCAGGCCACTTTTGAAGGCTTATTAGCCATTGGTGGCAACTTGTCTACCAAACGGCTGCTAAGCGCATATAAGAAAGGTATTTTCCCATGGTTCTCGGATGACGAACCTATTCTTTGGTGGTCACCAGATCCAAGATTTGTTTTGTTTCCAGAAGAGCTTCATGTATCAAAAACCATGAAACAACTCTTGAAAAAGAACCATTTTGAAGTCACAATAAATAAGGATTTTAAAAGTGTTATAGAACGTTGCTCTAAAACCAAACGTGTAGGGCAAGATGATACATGGATAACACAAGATATGATTGATGCTTACTTAAGACTACACCAACTAGGCTATGCAAAATCTATCGAAGTTTGGCAAAACGACCAATTGGTTGGCGGACTTTATGGTATAGACCTAGGCAACAATGTGTTTTGTGGAGAAAGTATGTTTACTAAAGTAAGTAATGCTAGTAAAGTTGGTTTTATAACTTTTGTTCAAAACTCTAATTATAGATTGATAGACTGCCAGTTGCATACCAACCATTTAGAAAGCCTGGGAGCTAGAAATATTTCTAGGACGGAATTTGTTGAATATCTTTAAACCTCATCATACCTGAAGCACGAAACTTCATGGTCATTTACCATACCTGTAGCTTGCATATGCGCATAGATTACAGTAGTACCCACAAACTTAAAACCTCGTTTTTTCAAATCTTTACTTATAGCGTCGCTTAAAGGAGTATTACCTGGAGCTTCTTTATAATCAGTAATGCTATTTTTTATAGGTTTTCCATCTACAAAACCCCAAATATATTTTGAAAAAGATCCAAATTCGTCTTGAATTTCCATAAAGGCTTTCGCATTAGTTACAGTAGCATTTACTTTTAATTTATTTCTGATAATACCTTCATCTTGTAACAAAGCTTCTATTTTATCCTCCTTGTAATTAGCTATTTTTTTATAGTCAAATTTATCAAAAGCTTTTCTGAAATTTTCACGCTTCCTAAGTACGGTAATCCAACTTAAACCTGCTTGAAAAGTTTCAAGAATTAAAAATTCAAATAAGGTATCATCATCATATACCGGAACTCCCCATTCTTCATCATGATACGCTTCATAAAGCGGATCTCCAACGCACCAACCACATCTATGTTTTTCCATACTGTAAGGATTTTAATTTTGCACTACTAATGTAACAACTGTTTCACAATAAAACGTATTAGAATCCTATTTTTGCTATATGGAAACATTAGAATTAAACATGATAAATAATATCATTTCAGATAGCTTGAAAAACAGCATGTCTTACACAGCATACCGCAACCTTGTTAACGATTTAGTTGAACAAAAATCAACCACAGGAAACGAAAAAACTGAAGCTTTAGCGGAATATACTTTACTAAATGACCGACGCATGAAACGCTGGGATAAAACCATTAAAGTTTCTGAAGTAGCGAAAAGCAAGATTAAAAACTTCAATAAAAAAGTAACTTGGTTGGTTATTTCTGAAAGTTGGTGTGGAGATGCAGCACATATAACGCCTGTTATTAATAAAGTTGCAGAACTTAATGATAATATCGATTATAAAATTGTACTCCGAGATGACAATGACGCGCTAATGAATCAGTTTTTGACCAATGGTGGAAAGTCAATTCCTAAATTGATAATGATTGATAATACAACCAATGAGGTTATTAACACTTTTGGTCCAAGACCAACCGTAGCTACTAAAATGGTTACAGACTATAAAGCCGAGCACGGCAAATTAACTCCAGAGTTTAAAGAAGATCTGCAACGTTGGTACAATAAAGATAAGGGGCAATCAACGATTGAAGATTTAATTAAGCTTTTGGATTAATNCTTTCCTTTNAATAANAANGTAATTGTTCCTATTTGGCTATTNTTTGTAGAAGCATCAAATTGAACAGATTCTGCATATTCTATGGCATAATCAATAAGACATTGATTTTTGGAACTAGAAGACCCGTTAATACTGGTATCGTAAACATTGCCTGAACCATTAACCTTAATGTTTACAACAATTCTTCCACCAAATTCACATAGATAACGTGGCGTTTTGTAATATTCTAATGCTCTACCTTTTAAAGAATAGGTTAGCGTACTTTGGGATTTAGCATGTTCGTCTGCTATTTTCTTATTTTCTTTACGTTTATTTAATTCTTCCTGTAACTTTTTATAAGACTCTGTTTCTTCAGATTTGAGTGCATAAGCATTGCTATTAATGTAAGACTTATTTATGCTTGTTTCCTCTTGGAGNATCTCTTCTTCATTAAGCTTTTCNTCTTCAAGGGCTGTGGTAGTNCGTTCAAAATCGTTTGAGCTAACGGTTTTAAAATTACGCATCATTTCCTTGTACTCTTGATCTTNATTAAAAGCTTTATCTGAAGTTTCACCTNATAATTCATCAAGTTTTTCAAGTTCTTCCTCCTTAATTTCTTGTTCTTCTGGTTCNGCAGNTTCTAACTCNTAATAACTTTCTGCTATNAGTTTGCTTTTTTGTTTTAATTGAAAACTAAACAGAGCTAATACCACAATTCCTGTAAGTAGAAATGTGATNATTGCGGCTTTATGTTGNTCAATAAAATTCAATTCAATTCGTTTAGAGTCTATTACTATATACGTCTATAATAAGGAAATAGATTAAAAGACCCTCTTAAACCGTTGTTAAATCACAGTTTTTCGGGAAGATTCTTTATAAATTCTTCTGGTGTTAGGGCATTTTCAACTGTAAAATCACCTATTCTGGTTCGTCTCAATTCTGATAAATGTGCACCAGAATTTAACGCTTTTCCAAAATCGTGAGCTAAAGAACGAATGTAAGTTCCTTTACTACAAACCACTCTAAATTGAAGTTCAAGATTACTTATTTGGGTAATTTCAAACTCAGTGATTTCAACTTGTCTAGACTTTATCTCAACCTCCTCTCCTGCTCTAGCAAATTCGTAAAGGCGTTTACCATCTTTTTTTATGGCTGAAAACACTGGTGGAAATTGTTCTATCTTACCTATAAATTGCTTTGTAGTATCGTGAATAAGCGTCTCGGTAATATGACCTGTAGGATAGGTATTATCGATTTCAGTTTCTAAATCATACGATGGTGTGGTACTACCTAAAACAAATGTTCCTGTGTATTCTTTTTCCTGACCTTGAAACGTATTGATTTGTTTGGTCATTTTACCAGTACAAATTACTAAAAGACCNGTTGCTAAAGGATCTAAAGTACCTGCATGACCCACTTTTATTTTTTTAATNTTGAAAGCTTGACGNATTTCCCAACGTAGTTTATTAACTGCNTGAAAAGATGTCCAATGCAATGGTTTGTCTATAAGCAAAACNTGNCCTTCNTTATAATCTTCGAGTGTTTTCATTTATAGAAATGACCAAATTACAGCAGTAATTCCTACCAAAATACAATAGATAGCAAAGTAAGATAATTTGCTTTGTTTTACGAGTTTTATCATCCAAGTACAAGCAAACAAACCAGATACAAAAGCGGCAATAAAACCAATACCCAAGGTTGAAAAATTAGCACTATCATAGGTTAGCTCACCTCCTAAAATATCTTTAGCAATTTTACCGAAGATTAGTGGAACAACCATTAAAAATGAGAACCTAGCAGCTTTCGATTTATCATTACCCAATAACACTGAAGTTGAGATTGTAGCACCAGATCTCGAAATACCTGGTAACATNGCAATCGCTTGAGCAANACCAATAACAAAAGCATTTTTNTATGANACTTTTTTATTGGTGTCCTTAGCTTTATCNGCTAAAAATAGTAGAATGGCAGTGATGATAAGCATAAAACCGACCAACACAATATTACCTCCAAATAGCTGTTCTAGTTGTTCTTCAAAAAATACACCCACAATTGCTGCAGGTATCATAGAAACAATAATCTTAACTACAAATTGAAGATTTTCGTTCCATTGGAATTTTAGAACATCTTTTATGATTTCGAGAATATCTTTTCTAAAAATTACAATAGTACTTAATGCAGTTGCAAAGTGTAGCACAACGGTAAATAAAAGACTTTCTTTTGGAAGGGAATTATCACCAAGAATTGCTTTTCCCAATTCTAAATGACCACTTGATGACACAGGTAAAAACTCAGTTAGGCCTTGTATAATTCCTAAAACAATTGCATCTATAGTTTCCATGAGATAAAATAACTTATAGTTATTGAAAGTGAACAAAAGTAACTAAAATGAATGTTATATTTTAAAGCTCGAATCTCTAATAATTAAGTTGGTTTTAATCTCTATAGTTTTGTTTACCTGAATTTCGTTAGGATTATTAATTTCCTCTATCAAATATTTTACTGCTGTTGACCCTATTTTCTGTCCTGGCTGGTCTACTGTAGTTAGTTTAGGCTCTATTATTAATGAGTTTAGAGAGTTACTAAAACCCACTACTGCAATATCTTCAGGGATTTTTATATTTATTTTTTTTTAAGGTTTTTATAACACCAATTGCTGCCGTATCTGTTATTGCAAAAATTGCATCTGGCTTTTCTTTTAAAGTCAATAATACATTTGTCATTCTTTTACCTTGACGCATAGATATGTCATCTACACTTAAAATAATCTTATCGTCAATTTCAATGCTATTTTCTTTTAGAGCTCGTAAATATCCTTCATATCTCTTCTCTGAATTATAAGAATATTCAGATTCTTTAATTATAGCTATTCTTTTCTTGCCTGTATTTATTAAATGTTCAACCACATTATATGCGGCTTCTTCTTCATTAATAACCACTTGAGTGCAAGGAATTTTATTAGAAGCTTTATCAAAAAGAATTAAAGGTATTGTGTTTAGTACTTTAAGTATATCGTCTACGTCTCTTGTCATCTTTGAAATAGACATTAGTACACCATCTACCCCAAATTGCAGCATTGTGTTAAGCATTTCTGTTTGCTTGTTTACATCATTATTAGACTCAGATACAATAACCCTATACCCTTGCAGTGAGGCCTCCTCAATAATACCTCTTATAAGTGTAGTAGTAAAGTAATGTGTTATGTTGGGCACAATAACGCCTATAATATTACTCTTATGAGATCTGAAGCCTTTAGCAAAAATATTGGGAATATAATTAAGAGACGTAGCTAAATCATTGACCTTTTTTTTTGTCTCCTCACTTATATCTGGATGGTTATTTAGTGCTCTAGAAACCGTAGAAATAGACAGGTTTAATTTTTTTGCTATCTCCTTTAAAGTTATAATTCTTTTTTTCAAAATTAAAAATTTATGCAATCGTTTCCGCAAACGTTTGAGTGAATATTCTATATTTTTTTCATCTTAATATTAAAGATTTAACAATATTTTTACCGAAATAAAAACAAAAATATATAATCAATGAAAAAATCACTACTCACTTATGCACTTTTTTTCTGTGCATTTGCCGTTTTTTCGCAAACAGAAATCAAAGGTAAAATTACAGATGCATCCAATATGCCAATTATTGGTGCTAACGTTATCATTAAAGGCAGTACATCGGGAGCTGTAACTGATTTTGATGGAAATTTTAGTTTCAACACTAGTTTAACCGGAGAACAAACACTTATTGTTTCGTACATCGGTTTTGAAACTTTTGAAGAAAAAATTAATTGTAATGATGAAATCGTTACTATTAATGTGGTTCTTAAAGAAGGTGGCAACACTTTAGACACAGTGGTACTAACAGCATCATCTACCTTTAGATCACAAAAAGACACGCCTATGTCTATTAGCTCCCTTAAGCAGAAGGATATAACTAAGCTCTCTGCTAACAGTCAAGCTGATGTATTAAGAAGCATACCTGGTATCACAGCCGAAGGTGGTGGTGGAGAAACTGCTACAAACCTTTTTGTAAGAGGATTACCTTCTGGCGGTCAGTATGTATTTAACCCTTTACAGTACGATGGCATGCCATTAATGAGCACGTTTGGTCTTAATTCTTCTGCTCACGATGTATATGCAAGACCAGATATTGGGTTTAAAGGTGTAGAATTTGTAAGAGGTGGCGCTGCTGTTTTATATGGCGCTGGTTCTGTTGCAGGTATAATTAACTACACAAGTAAAACTGGTGACACTAATGATGAAAATGTCCTAAACTTAGAATATGGTACCGACGGTAGATTGAAAACAGAGTTTTATTCAGGAGGACAACTCGGTAGTGAAGACTCAAACACTTATTACGCAATTACTGGTTTTTTAAGAAAAGATGAAGGTCCTATTGATACTGGCTTAGACACTCGTGGGTTTCAATTAAGAGCAAATATTAAACAAAAATTTGAAAATGGTTCACTTACAATTCACGGTCAATTTATAAATGATAGAGCACAATTCTTTATGCCTTTACCATTACAAGGTGGCTCTAGAGATAGACTTGCTGGGAACGATGGTGATGATGTAGAATCATTATTATCTGGTGAGCTTGCTAATACTTCATTTTTAACACCAGGTGGCGTTTACGAAAGTCCTATTGGTGATGGAGTTTATACTAAAGGTGGTTACTTATTGGCTGACTTTAATTACAATTTAGATGACAATTTAAAATTCAAATCAAAGGTAAAATATGCTAACTATAAGCACAATTTTGCACTTTATGTTGGTGGAAACGGAAATTATGGAAACCCAATTGCATTATCAGACTATGTAGAAGCGGTTGCTCCAGAAAACACTAATTACATAGCTAATTACCAAGGTGGTTCTGGTGCTCAAATAAATGGTAATGATATGGTAATTGAAAACTTACATATCGACAGATTAAGACCAATGACAGATTATTCTGGTGAGGCAAATCTTATTTTAAACTCAGACAATGGTATACATACCTATACTGTAGGTACATTTTTAGCACGTACTGAAGCTGAAGATGTTAACTACCAATACAGAGTACTTTCGGAATTCAATAACAACCCTCGTTTAGTAAACTTAAGTTATACTGATGCAGGAGGTGCTAATGTAATTTATTCTCAAGGCGGTTTATACAATAGAATTGGTATGACAGCCAATAACTTTTTAGAGCAAAGCAGAACAGCATTTTATATTACAGATGAAATGGTATTTGATAAATGGCGCTTTGATGTAGGTCTAAGAATCGAATCAACTAAAGGGACATTTAGAAAAGGTAATTTGGTAGAGAGCCAAGTGTATACAGATACCGAATTAACTAGTGACTTGCAAAATGTAAGATTTACAGATGGTACTTATACAACTGGTGAAATTGAAGCAACGGACTGGGCTTTATCCTTAGCAGGTCTATATGAATTAACAGAATCCACAAACTTATATGCCAACTTTTCTAGAGGCTTCTTTTTTCCTCAGCAACGTGGTTTTGCACCAACACCAGGAATTAGAAATACTAATTATGATGCAGAAACTATTATACAAGGTGAGTTAGGTGCTAAGTTTGGTACGTCTAAATTCTCTGGTTCTGTTGCGGCATACTATGTAGGTCTAAGTGATCGTATTCGTATAGATCAAGCAATAGTAAACGGCGAGTTAGTAGATCAAGGTCGTAGCGAACAATCTACAAAAACTTTAGGTTTAGAAGCTACAGCAAACTACAGATTTACAAATGCACTCTCTGCATCTGCAACGCTAACTTATCAAAATCATGAAATTACTACCAACCAAACAGAAGATTTAGTAAATGGTGGCATTACAACGATTAACGAAGGAAATGAAATCGGAAGACAACCAAACTTTTTAGGATCCTTTGGATTAAATTATGATAACCAAAAACTTGATGCACTGTTTTCTCTTAACCATACAGGAGCAAAGTTTACTGACGATACTAACAATGTAGAATTAGATGCTATAACTATAGCAAGATTAGGTGCTGGCTATACTTTTGAAACAAAAGGGAATAATAGCTTAAGAGTTGGTTTCTCTGTATTTAACTTATTTGATAGCATTGGGCTTACCGAAGGAAATCCTAGAGCAGGTATTGCAGGGCAATCTGCCGATGGAGATTTCTTTTATGGGCGCCCTATTTTACCACGAAGATTTTTCTTAACCACTACATTTAATTTTTAAGATTGATTGATTGATTCTGAAAGCATTGACCTCTCATTAGTGTCAATGCTTTCTTTATATACAATTTTCACTTCTACCATAATTATGACACAAAAAGATTTAAAAGAACAAGCAAAAAAAGTGCTTAATGCAAACTTTAATGAAGATAAAGGATTTACCATTCCTTGCGAAGGTTTATATCCTTTTCAATGGAACTGGGATTCTGGTTTTATAGCTATAGGCTACGCGCACTATGATGTAAATAAAGCAAAACGAGAAATAGAAGCGCTATTAAGTGCACAATGGGAAAATGGATTTCTACCTCACATTGTTTTTCATAACGATAGCGACACCTATTTCCCTGGAGCAGACTTTCATCAATCCAGTTTACATCCACTAGCTTCAAAAACCCATAAGACAACTGGTATGACGCAACCTCCTGTTTTAGGGTTTGTATTAAAGGAGATCTACGACATCGTTGAGGATAAAGCAGATATGATAAGCTTTATAAAACACAATATTGACAAAGTTTTTCATAACCATGCGCATTTTTATACTCACAGAGACCCAAACAAAGAAGGCTTAGTTTATATTTATCATAACTGGGAATCGGGTACCGACAACTCACCTATTTGGGATGATATTTGGGATACTTTTACCCCTCCTAATTACACATTTGAAAGAATGGATACCACTCATGTAGATGCTGCACAGAGACCAACAAACAGAGAATATGATTACTACCTAAACCTTATAGAGATTGCCAAAGAATATAATTACGATGATGCTAAGATTACTGAGTTATCACCTTTTCTAGTCCAAGATCCTTTATTTAACGCAATACTTATTAAATCTAATGCAGCTTTAATAGAATTATATGAAATTATAGGAGATTCTAAAGAAAAAATCGACATTTTAAAAGCATGGCAAGAAAAAGCAATAACTAGATTTAATGAGAAACTTTATAATGAAAAATTAGGTGGTTATGTACATTACGATTTAAGAAACGAAAAACAAATTGAATTTTTATCATCATCTTCATTCACACCACTTTTTGCTCAAATACCAGATAATGCTAGAGCTGAAAGATTAATGAAAAACTTAACCAACAAATTTAAAGGAAACGATAAATTCCTTTGCTCTTCTTTTGATCCTGATAGCGATAGATTTAATCCTAAAAAATATTGGAGAGGACCAATCTGGATCAACTTAAATTGGCTTCTCTACAAAGGCTTAAACAACTACAAATACAAAAATTTAGCAGAGACCGTAAAAGAAGATTCTATTACGCTTATAAAACGCTATGGTTTTTATGAGTATTTTGATGCAAGAAAATCTATTACAGAAAATGCTGGTTATGGTGGCAACAATTTTTCTTGGAGTGCAGCTTTGTTGCTAGATTTATTAAAAGATTAAGAACGCTAAATAAATTGCCTTAATGAATTGGTTAGATTATACAATTATAATTGTTTATCTCATAGGGTTTATAGCTATGGGTTATTTCTTTAAAGAAAATAAAGATTCTAAAGATTATTTTCTTGGAGGAAAGAGTTTAGGTTGGTTCCCACTTAGCTTATCAACTATGGCGACCCAATTATCTGCTATAAGCTTTATATCAGCACCTGCCTTTGTAGGCTTAAAAGCAGACGGTGGTTTAAAATGGTTAACTTTTGAGTTTGGTGTTCCTTTAGCAATGATTGGCATAATGTTTTTCATAATTCCACCTTTATACAAATCTGGTATTGTTAGTATTTATGAGTATTTAGAGTGTCGATTTTCTAAATCTACTCGAAAATTAATTAGTGTTGTTTTTCAAATCAGTAGAGCTTTAGGGACCGGAGTTATGGTATTTACTATGGCATTAATTATTCAAGCTGTAGTAGGCATAAGTTTTCATTGGACGTTAATTATTATAAGCATTGTAACATTAATATATTCGTATCAAGGTGGTATGAAAGCTGTAGTTTGGGGAGATGCTATACAAATGATCATTCTCTTTTCTGGATTAATTATTTGTCTTATCGTTGGCTATTCCTTAATGAGTGAAACCGGAACTTTTAAAGGGTTTAATACCGAAAGACTTCAAGTAATAGATTTGTCTAATCTAGGAATTTTTCAAGGTGAAGAATATGGCTTCTGGCCAATGCTTTTAGGTGGTTTGTTTTTATATCTGTCTTATTACGGTACAGATCAAACCCAAGCACAACGTTTATTATCGGCTAAAGATGAAAGTACTATTAGAAAGCTATTAATGGCTAACGGACTATTGCGATTTCCAGTAGTATTGGTGTATTGTATTATGGGATTAATTATTGGTTATTTGGTAAGTAATATCCCAGAATTTTATCAAAGCATACAAGAAACCACACGTGTACATTATCCTGCAGAATACGGAGCTTCAGGGATTAAACCAGATTTAATGATGCCTGTATTTATTACTAAATATTTACCAAATGGATTAATAGGTATTTTAATGGTTGGTATCTTATCTGCTGCAATGTCATCATTAAGTTCTACAATTAATTCTTTAAGTGCAGTAACAATAGAAGATTTTTTTAACAGTGGTAAAACCAAACTTTCCGAAAAAAGGTACATGTTTTTATCAAAAGGACTTGTTGTATTTTGGGGTGTAGTTTGCATACTTGCAGCTTACCTTTTTGGTAATAGCCAAAGTACAGTTATCGAGTTAATCAATGCTATTACCTCTTTATTTTATGGACCAATATTAGCAGCATTCGTGATTGCCATTTTTCTAAGAAAAGTAAATCATATTGGAATGAATGCAGCCATAATAACATCGGTTGCGGTTAACCTAATTTTTAAATATTTACCAGAATTGGTTTACTTTTTTAGTCAAGGTCATTTTTATTCAGGAGAAACTTCTATCCATTTAGTATTAGAAAATTTAGGCTTTAGCAATGTCCCAGATATTTTTTGGATTTGGTACAATTTAACAGGATTTATTATAGCCATATTTATAGCAATTCTAGTGAGTAAGTTAACACATAAAGTACCTGCAAAACAAGTTGGCATGTCCTATATAGTTAGTTTAAAAGGTTTATTTAAAAAAGAGAGTATAATCCTTGTTTCCTTTTTCATTTTTATTCTAATCGCAAGTACACTTTTACCTAATATTTTAAGCTAGGAAATGAAAATTATATTAGCACCAGATAAATATAAAGGCTCATTGACAGGTATAGAGTTTTGTAATATCGTAGCACCAATTTTTAAACAAACCATCAATGCAGAGGTTCTTAACGTACCTTTAGCAGATGGTGGTGATAGTACTATAGAAGTTGTTAATTATTACCTTAACGGAGACACAATAGAAGTCGAAGTTAATAATCCAGTATTTAATAAGGTAAAGGCAAACTATTTATATGCTCAAGCTTCTAAAACTGCATTTATAGAAATGGCTGAAGCATCTGGGTTAAAACTTTTAAAATCACACGAACAAAATTGTAGACATACCTCAACATTCGGCACAGGACAATTAATTTTAGATGCGATTAATAAAGGTGCAAAGCACATTATACTAGGAATTGGAGGAAGTGCTACGAACGACTGTGGCATTGGTATGGCTACGGCTTTGGGCTATCGTTTTTTAGATGAAACCAATACAGAAGTTAAACCAATAGGCAACGAGTTAATTAAGATTAAAACCATCGACGATTCTAATGTAGATCCGCGATTAAAATCGGTAGCAATTCAAATAGCTTGTGATGTTACAAACCCACTTTATGGACTTAATGGTGCTGCTTATGTTTACGCAAAACAAAAGGGTGCTTCAAATAGTGATATTGAATTCTTAAACCAAGGACTTCAAAGTTTTTCAAAAATTTTAGAAGACCATTTCAATGTAAATATTCAAGAAATTGCAGGAGCAGGAGCAGCTGGGGGAATGGGAGCAGGTTGTATTACTTTTTTAAACGGAACACTATCACCTGGAATAGAATTAGTAAAGCAAATAGCTAATTTTAACACAAAAATAGACAACGCAGATTGGATTATTACTGGCGAAGGCAAACTAGATAGCCAAACACTTTCAGGAAAAGCAATAGATGGTATTTTAAAATCTGTAAAACCAAAAGGGATTAAAGTGGCAACATTTTGTGGTAGCGTAGATTTAAGCCCTAAAGAGCTTCTTAATATGGGAATCGATTACAGTGCATCAGTTATCGATAGAGCAAGAAATCTTGAAGATGCCTTAACAAACACAAAGCAATATTTATCCGAAATTGCCAAAGATTTTGCAACTAAAACGAAAAGGTAACTTATTATTTTTTATTCGGATTTAAAAGAATAGCATAAACTTCAATACCAAAACCAATAAGCACAAGTGTTGGTGCCAATCGAATACGTCTCCAACTAAAAACATCAGGATTCCAAACATTAGGATCGTCACTACCACCACCAGACATTAAAATAAAACCAAGTATAATAATCGCTAAACCTATCAGCATAAATTTGTAGTTCTTTTTCCCGAAGATAAAATCAGACTTTGTAGCTTCTTTACGTTTTTGTTCGCCCATACTAGTTTAGTTTGTTATTGCAAAGTAACAGTTTTATTTAAAAGTTCTGCGTTAAGAGAATCTAAATTTAATAATACAACTGATCCGTTTTCAAATTCAAGAAACGTTGCGTCGCGATAAAGGTACTAATCCAAGTGATGACGATTCCTAAAAGGAATATCCCAACAAAGAGCACCACGATTAACACCATGTTTCTGAGCAATTCTAATTCTGGGAATGTTATATCCAAATAATACAATACTATTCCCATACCAATTAAAGCAACAATAGCACCAATAATTCCTAATTGAACACTTTTCCAAACAAATGGTCTGCGGATAAAACTCTTTGTAGCACCAACCATTTGCATGGTTTTAATGATAAATCGTTTAGAATATACGGCTAAACGTATAGAACTGTTAATCAGCAATACTGCAATCAACGTAAATACAGCACTTATAATAAGAACCCAAACTGTGATTTTTTTCACGTTATCATTCATCAATTCTACCAAATCGTTATCGTATCGTATTTCTTCAATAAAGCTTTTGTTAGAAAGACTCTCGGTAATTTCAGTAAGTTTTTCAGTCGTTACGTAATCGGCCTTTAAGTACACATCAATGGAATTCTTCAACGGATTATAGCCTACAAAATCCATAAAATCCTCTCCTGTTTCGGCTTTCATAAGTTCGGCTGCTGCTTCCTTAGAAACATATTCGGCTTCTTTGGTATACTCAGCCATAGCCAAGCTTTTCTTTAACTGATTGACTTCAACATCCTTGGCCGTATCATTCAGGTAAATCGTCATTACCACTTGCTCTCTAAAATGATCAGCTACTTTTTTAGAATTGATAACCAACAAGCCCAAACATCCCAAAAGAAACAAGACCAATGCAATACTGATAACTACAGATACATATGAAGATATTAATTTTCGCTTTTGGTACTTATCAAAAGATGATGCCATGGATTAATTCGGATTTAAGATGTAAAAATAATAAAGAAATTTCTTTAGTTGAACATTACAACGTTTAGTTTTTAATTCTGTTGTAATACCACTAAATTTGTGCCTTTATTACAAGGAACTAAAACTGATGAAATACAATTTCAACGACATAGAAAAAAAGTGGCAAGATCACTGGGCAAAAAACCAAACATTTAAAGCCGAAAACAACTCGGACAAACCAAAGTACTACGTACTAGATATGTTTCCTTACCCAAGTGGAGCTGGTTTGCATGTTGGGCATCCGTTAGGTTACATTGCCAGCGATATTTATGCACGTTACAAGCGTCATAAAGGGTTTAACGTATTGCATCCTCAAGGCTATGACTCTTTTGGTTTGCCTGCAGAACAGTATGCGATACAAACGGGTCAGCACCCACGCATTACCACTGAAGAAAATATAACAACCTACCGTCGTCAGTTAGACCAAATCGGATTTTCATTCGATTGGTCTCGCGAAGTCCGTACCTCAGATCCTAAATATTACAAGTGGACACAGTGGATTTTCATTCAACTGTTTAACTCTTGGTATAATAACGAGTCTAATAAAGCGGAAGATATTGCTGAGCTTATCAAGGTTTTTGAAACTGAAGGTAATACCAATGTAAATGCTACTTGCGATGAAGACACACCAAACTTCTCTGCTGCAGAATGGCAAGACTTTTCAGAAGTTGAAAAACAAGATATCCTTTTAAAATACAGATTGACTTATTTGGCAGAAACCGAAGTGAATTGGTGTCCTGCTTTAGGAACCGTTTTAGCCAATGATGAAATTGTAAATGGTGTTTCTGAGCGTGGAGGTCATCCTGTAATAAGAAAGAAAATGACACAATGGAGTATGCGTATTACTGCTTATGCAGAACGTTTACTTCAAGGGTTAGAAACTATAGATTGGACAGATTCACTAAAAGAAAGTCAACGTAACTGGATTGGAAAATCTGTTGGTGCGTCAGTGACTTTCAATGTGAATAATCATGATGAAACTATCGAAGTGTTCACAACACGTCCTGACACCATTTTTGGAGTGAGTTTTATGACTTTAGCTCCTGAGCACGATTTGGTATCAAAAATAACAACTCCAGAACAAAAAGAAGTCGTTGACGCGTATGTTGAAGCTACAGCAAAACGTAGTGAGCGCGACCGTATGGCAGATGTAAAAACCATTTCTGGTGTGTTTACAGGAGCTTAT
>PAJL01000060.1 GCA_002706045.1 Flavobacteriaceae bacterium | reverse complement strand
CTTTTTGGTCCCAAAGGTTAAGATACCAATCTTTTTTATGCTTGTAAACAAAGCGTATATCGTAATCAGAGGCTGGAGAAGCAAAACCCCAAGCTCTACTTCCAGATTCTACTGCAAATAGGATTTCTATATTTTTGTCTCGTTCTATTTCGGAGAGCTTGTTTAGTATTTTAGTTTTCATAAGTTCTTGTACTTTTTAATTCTGATTTAGGGTCATACTTTCTGCATGAAACAACATTTTGTATAGCATATTCTTTGTTATTAACATCGATTGCTATAATTTTTAAATAGATAGTGTTAAGTAACCGTTTGTCTACATTGAGATTATTGCAAGACGCTATAATTTTCACAGATTTTAAAAAATTACCATCAACATCTTTTCCTTTTAGTTTGTCAAATAATATTTGAGAATAACACGATATTCTGTAATAAAACTCCTCTTCTTTAGGGGAAATATTCTTGTTTATTAAGTCAATTTCAACTTCGTTAACTTTTTTATTGATCATCAATGTATATATCTTTCCAATTCCCCAATAACCATTCACATCATTATTGCGACTTATGAATGAGTTTAATATCCCGTTCAAAATATTTTTAATGTTTAATTTTCTACTCATTTCTTAGGGTTGATTTAATATTTGAAACAAAGCTCATGATCTATTACGCAATAGTTTTGCGTATAAAATATTTTATTCTAAATTGAAAGAAAATTTCAAAACATGCCCATCAATAAAAATGCATTAATCCGATATAAAACGATTGATAAATGTCTTCAGAACAACTATAAACAATGGACACTTAATGATTTGATAGAGGCTTGCTCAGATGCGCTTTATGAATATGAAGGAAAAGATATAGATGTCAGCAAACGTACTGTTCAGCTCGATATACAAATGATGCGAAGTGATAAACTAGGTTATAATGCGCCAATTGTGGTTTATGACAGAAAGTATTACAAATACGAAGACCCAGACTATAGTATTGTAAACATACCTGTAACCGACAAAGATATTAAGGTAATGAACGAAGCTATACAAGTGCTCAGGCAATTTAAAGACTTCTCATTATTTAAAGAAATGGATGGCGTTTTACAGCGTTTGGAAGATTCGGTTTATGCGTCGCAAAAGGACAATCGCGCTATTATTCATTTAGATAAAAACGAACAACTAAAAGGTTTAGAGTTTATTGATGTTATTTATAACGCAATACAATCTAAAAAAGTGATTAGTGTAACTTATCAATCGTTTTCTGCAAGAACTTCTAGCGTTATGCAAGTGCACCCGCAGTTGTTAAAAGAATTTAATAACCGTTGGTTTTTGCTGGCGTCTCACAAACAAAAAATGATGACTTTAGCTTTAGATAGAATATTAAACATTGATGTTGAAAACGGCGTAGATTATGTTGATTTACAAATTAATGGTGATACATACTACAAGGAAGTTATTGGTGTTACGGTATCAAATTCTAGAGCGCAACGCGTACAGTTTTGGGTTGATAAAAAAAATGCCCCTTATGTAATTACAAAGCCGTTTCATCCATCACAACGAACCATTAAAACCAGAGAAGACGGTACAATTTTCAATATTTTCGTTCAGCATAATTTTGAGTTAGAACGCCTTATTTTAGGCTTTGGTGAAAGTATTGAAGTTTTAAAACCAAAAAAATTAAGAGATCGCATTTTGAAGAAACTAAAGCAATCGGTTAAGAATTATTCCGAAGTTGATAAGTAAACTTTGAGATCTTTTTCTATTGATTTTTCATGTTCAAAAAATAACTTTTTGCCATTTAAATCAGCTTCGATTAAATAGTGATTACCTTTAAAATAACTATAGATAACAGTTGCCTCTATATCTGAATTTTCAACAACTTTTAATTGATGCGCATAAACAATCTGCTCGTTTATTATATTAAATTCACTAAAAAAGGAAGCAATTAATGGTGTTTTTGGGTTTTTGTATAACTGCTCAGGTTGCCCTTGCTCTAAAATGTGTTTATTCTCTAGAACAATCATAGTATCGGCAAATCCTAATACATCTTCTTTATCGTGCGTGGCTACTATGCAAGTAACATTTTTGTCTTTTAAATATTTAAAAACATTACGTCTTAAACTTTGTTTTTTAAAATTATCGATGTGGCTAAACGGTTCATCCAATAAAATAATTTCAGGCTGTTTGGCTAGTGCTCTGGCTAAAGCAACGCGTTGTTTTTGTCCACCAGATAAGGTTTTAACTTTTACGCTGGCAAAGGCTTCAAGTTCTACAACTTTTAAAAGTTCATTGGTGCGGTTTTTGCTTTCTTCGGGTTGAAATCTAGAGAGATGTTTTGATATGTTTTCGGCTACGGTTATGTATGGCATTAAGTCGAATTCTTGATGCACATATTTCATAAAATCGTAACCGACAACTAAGTTATATTTAGGACCTAAAATTTCGGTGTCTTTCCAAAAAATTTGTCCTTCGTTTAAATCAAATTCACCATAAATAAGATTTAAGAGCGTACTTTTTCCTGAACCACTTTCACCAATAATAGAAAGATTTTCACCTGCCTTAACTTTAAAAGAAATATCTTTTAAAACCGGTGTTTTTTTATAGGAAAATGTAAGGTTTTGTACGTTTAGCATAAGTGCAAAAATAGTATAAAAAAAACCGCTCAAAGTAAATTGAGCGGCTTCTTCATAAAGTTGATTGATTATTATTTTTTTATAAACTTTCGCTTTGCGATTTTTCCATCAGATTCTAGTCTTAAAAAGTAAACTCCACTTGTTAAGCTAGAGACATCAATGCTGGTTGAATCTAGTTTTAGATTAAGAACTCGTTTTCCGTTGATATCAAAAATTGTAGCAATTTTATTGATAACATTACCTGAGGTTTGAATTTGTAATTCATCTTCTACAGGGTTTGGGTAGATGGACATATCTACAAGTTCTTCGTCTTCAATACTCAGTGTTTCACCTTCTTGAATATTGTGAGTTGTATTTATGCTAGGGTTAGCAATAACATCTACAATACCTGAAGGCCAATAAATTTTAATTTCGTTAATAGTTGTTTCTGTACCTAATCCAAAATGAGTGGTTAACGAACTCATAAATTCAAAACCTTCACCACTTCTAACATCTCTGATCTGAGTGCCTCCATTTGTGGTTATTTCTACTCTAGCACCAATACCATTTCTATTACTATAATTTGCTGTTTGATGAGCCATTCCAATAGTGTTAATTTTCACCCAATTATTACTATTACCTTGATTGTAATAAATTGTACCGTTGTAGTAAAGGTCAATGAAGCCATCATTATTTAGATCTCCAAAGGACCCATTTTTATAGTTTATCTGAGAATCGTCAGCATCTTCAAATGTCATATCTCCATTACCATACATAATAGAGCCATTACTTATAATGTCTAAATAGCCGTCATTATCAATATCGTAAGTTGAGCTTTCCCAACCAGTAGGTGCTGAAATGCCTGCACCAGAAGTAACATCAGTAAATGTATAGCTGCCACCCAAACCGTTGTTTTTCATAAGCTTGTGAGAACCAGAACTAGCACCAACAAAAACATCCATGTCACCATCATTATCAAAATCACCCCAAGCAGAAGACCAAGTTTGCATAGGATCATTTAAGCCTAATGCAGTAGCATTTTCTGTATAGGTATAATCACCATTATTTGTAAGCATCATATTTGTTCGTCTTGCAGGTTCACCACCACACTTTGCAATAAACAAGTCAATATTTCTATCATTATTATAATCTATCCAAATTGAGCCATAGTCACCACCAGAAGGATAGTTACCTAAAGAATATGGTGCGCCAGCATCATCTGATTGATAAAAATTAAAATTACCTGTGCCATCGTTAATAAAATATACATTTGGCTCTACATCATGACAAACAAAAGCATCTAAATTACCATCGTTGTTGATGTCTACAAAATTGGAACGTTGTGAAAACACATAGCTATTGGTGGATTGTTTAGTAAAACTATTTCCGTCATCACTAGCTTTCATAAATGTAACACCACTTCCTGCACCATACAATAAATCTGTTTTACCGTTGGCATCAAAATCTGCTGCAGCCATACTCCAACCTGGTAAGTAATCTGCATATGGCGTGGTAATATTTATATTAGCAAAAGATCCATCAGGATTCTGTTTTCTTATATTAATATTGGTGCTTGAGACTCCTACAATGTCATCGAGAAAGTCACCATCCATATCTACAACCGTTAAGTCATAAGTTCCACTTACACTGATAGGTTGTTGTATAAAATTGATTCTAGGCACATGTGGAGTTGAGAAATTAACCGGACCTACCCAATTGCTATGGTCGCCACCATTACAATTTGCTCTAACATAGATTTCGTAGTCTGTACTAGAGTTTAGTCCAGAGATTATATAAGGATCATTATCAGATGTGTTTTCACCATTTGAAGTAGGTATACCAGATCCTTGATCTTGAACAATTACTTCCCAAGATGTTTCATTAGAACCTGGAGTCCAATAAATATATGCAGAGTCAAAACTTATATTTGAAACCGATAAGTCACTAATATTGGGACAAGCTGGTGGTATTCCTGAAAACAGTACTGGAGAGGTAAAACAAAACCCATAACCAAAAGACCCATTGTCTTTGTAATAAATTCTATATTTAAAATTAGATAATTGATTAGGTGTAAATGAAGTAATATTAAGATCAGCAATATCCAAAGTTTCATAAGGCCCATTACAGTAATTTGAAGTTGGGGACGAAGGCGTGCTGTTATCATAGGTGTTTCCCCAAGACAACCATTGAGATGTGTCTGCGTCCCAATATTCTATATCAATGGTTTCAGTTTGATAGATTCTGAATACATAGCTAGTATTTAAAAATATTGAAAATTCACCAGCATTATAAGCTGCCGTTAAATCTATTATAGGAGATTCAGCCGCAATATCATTATCGGAATTATTACCAGCATCATCATCATCAAAAGAGAAAGTTCCTGCAGTATTACTTAAATTAGTTGGGTCACTATATAAAAAAGATATATCATATGTACCTGTTAAGGTCCAATTATCATTTGGCCAATTCGCAGGCTGATTTAAAACTTGAGATTTGCCCCAAAAAAAGGAAAATGCAAAAAAGAGTAGAAGCGTAATTTTTTTCATTTTAGTTAGTTTTTTAGTTACAATGGTCTGTTAGAGAATTTATCCATGCTCTAATAAGGTTTATACCCTCTGCATGATTAATTGTTCTACCCAGTAATGGCATTCTTGCTGATTCTGATGTTGTAGATATTCTATAGTAGAGCATAGAATTATCTGAATCACCAGGCATAACAATTTTTGAATTTGGTATTAAAGGAGTGTCAGGGTCAACACAGACACCTAAGTTATAAGGGTCATAGGTGTCTTGGTAAGCAAATCGCATTGGTCTGTAATCGCAATGCCCACCATCTGTATGGCAGTGTGCGCAATTAATATCTAAATAAGATCGGGCTCTAGACTCTAAAGAATTACTATCATCGTCCCAGTTTACAACAGTATCTATATCTGCAGGTAAGTTGTTTTCTAAGTAGCCAACTTCTATTAATTTAGATAGCTGATTAGAAATACCGTCAGAAAAAGCATAATCTTTATTAAGATTTTGAGGCTTAACACCTATAGGTTTTTCAGCAGTATCTTGATGATGACAAGTGAAACATTCAGCTCTAGAAGGGATGCGGTAATTCGTATTTAATGTGTTTCCATCTTCGGTCCAAGTCATATTGATAAAACCACCATCTTCAGAATAATATGCCTCGGTTTGCTCATCATTCCACACGTATTGTGCAAAATCCCAACCATTGGTTTTTCTGTACATAAGACGTGTTTCAATAATATAAGTAGAATTACTAGGTGCAGTGTTTTCGTAGAAGAAGCTTTTAATTATAACAGTTCCTACTGGGAAATTTAAATTAGAATAGTCATCAACATAGCTGGCTTTGACTCCGTTGGGCATCCAGATAAAACGTTTTTTGTGAGCGTAATCTGTAAAAAGAGGAGTAATAGTTTCGTATGGTAAAACACCAAATGTTGGACTTAAATCTTTAAGGTCACCTTCAAAAAAGTTATACTCAGATAAGGTATTGAAAGGTGTTTCTCCAGTAAACATAGTCACTTCGGAAAGTGTTGTAATTGTAATTGAAATACTTTCTGTTTCACAATTATTATTGTTATCACACACAGTGTATTGAAGCTCTTCAGTTCCTACGACATTAGGATTAGTAGTGTATATAATACTTTGAGTATTTAAGGGAGATGAGGTATTGTTGATAGTTACTGTTCCGCTTTGAGGTGTAGAAATTGTCAATTGCCCATCTTCAGGTATGTTAGAATCGTTAGCAAAAATGAAAATTTCAATTTGAGAATTTTGAGATAGGGAAACAGAATCGGGTTGTGTTTCTATACTAACAGGAGTAATACTACTGTCATCTGATCCACAAGAAAACAGAATACAACAAACCAATAAATTTAGCAGGTAATTTTTTTTCATAAATGTTGTTAAGTGTAACCTTTAATAAGACAATTAAGTTCTTAAAAGTCCTACCAAAATTTAAAAAATTAAGCTAAATCTACTGTTTTTTTAGACAAATAGAGTTTTTATTTGAATATATTGTATTTCAAGAGGAAAAAGCGATTCAAAAACTTAAACCTCAAATACTTGTTGAATCCAAAATATAGATACACTAAAAACATCGGGATAAGTATGGCCAAAAGCTTATTTTTCTTGTAAAGAACAGGCTTTATTTTAACCAAGTACCTAAAGTATTTTTCAGGTGTCATTAAGAAGCTTACTAGCTCCCTTATAGGGTTCTTTATTTTAGGCGGTTTATAAGAAATGCCCACTTTGTTGTGTCCTACATTTTGATAGAAGCCTTTACTTAAAGTTTCTAGAAACTTTAATTTTCTGTTGGTTTGAAATAGTCCAATTCTAAGTGCAAGTTTTGATATAACTTCTTGCATCATATCTTGATCATAACAGATGTGTTCTAAACGCTCTAATAATGATTTATGTAAAGAGAACATCTCATCTTGATGACTACTTATGTGATTTTCATAAAGCCATTTTTCCTCTGGCTGATGGAATTCTAAGGTAAAGTTTTCAGCATCTAAGCTATAGTCTAATGTGCTGCCATGGTCTGCAGCAGAAAATTGTTCGTAGAGTTGCTGGTTGGCCATTAGTATAGCATCAGAGTAGTCTGTATATGGCATTACAGACGAGATAAGGCCATAACGTTTTGTTTTAGGTTGAATATCATAAATCTCTCCAAGCCCTAAATAATATCCAGTTACGGGTATTTCATGATTAAAAAACTCATAAATAGCCTCTTGCATTGTTCCGCCCCAACCGATGTCCACAAGTGATATTCCTTCATTTTCTATATCTGCATTAAAAGATTGAATATAGGCTTTAAATGCATTATGGCTCTCGACTCTGTGTTGGTCATAATAATTCTTAAACAACTCATTTTTCTTAACATCTGAGAAAACGGGAGAATCAAAAAAACCTTCTATAATACTGTCACCTTCAATATTAAGCTCTATAAAGATTTGTTTTCTGAGGGATTCCGGACAATTTACAGCAACCAAGAAATCATCTAGTGATAGATTTTTATACTTTTTAGAAAGGAATACGAAAGGTTCTTCATCAATTTCTTTTAATGACATCTGAAGTGCAGCGTGTCTAGAAATTTTTAAATAGTGAGTTTTTATTTTTTTGCCCTCATCAATTTTCGCATAATCCTGATAAGAGTCAAAAAGCTTTTTGAGGTATTGCCCTTCTCTAGACAAAAAGAAAAGATTTTTTAGATTCTTTTTATGGGCTACCTCGTAAATTCTTTCAATAAAAACATGATAAAAAATAATGTATTCGGTATAGGGAATAGCACTTTTTTTGTGACAAGTTTTATAGATGTTATTTAAGACTTTTTTTAATGACTTTTTATCATTACCAAAATTATTACGCTTATTTCTCTTTAGATATTTTTTATGAGGCAGATTATAGGCGTTAAGTCCATTCTTTTTAGCGTTTATGTAATCACTGCTTTCATTATCACCAATCATTATAGCCTCATTAGGGTTGATTGATAATTCTGACATTATAGGTTGGTAAATAGTACCTTTATGCTTACTTTTTTCTAATTCTGCTGAGCTATAAATACCGTCAAATAAATCAAAAATACCATGATGTTTTAATAATTTTTCGAAAAGCGTTTTGGAACCATAGAAATCTGAAATTAAATATATTTTTCCTCCGTTAGATTTAAAATATTTTAATGTATTAACAACAGCTTCGTTTAGATATTGAACACTTGATTCTGCCCTTACATCTACACTTTCAAAAAGATTGATGAAATCATCCTTTTCATCTAATGTTATTATTTCTTCATTAATTAAGCGTTTGCTTATTTCGTTCTGAAGTGTTTTATAAGGAATTTCTACATCCTCTTTTTTTAGCTTTTTTATTAGATATCTTGTGGATTCTTGACGAATAAAATAAAGTTCATCTATAGATATGGAGAGACCAAGCTCTCTAATCATAAGCTTTGCCCAAATTCTTTGTACATAATTTGGGTGTACATGCCTGTGTACAATAGTATCGTAATAATCCGTAAAAAGAAATTTTATATTCTTTTCCTTGAGTTGTCTATGTAATTGGTTAAGTGACAAATAAGATAATTTGGTTAATAGCTAATTTGAGGGTTATCCTTTCACTTTTTCTTTTGTTCTATTTGGTAACACATCAAAATCCATATTGTATAATGTAAAACCAAATATATCTGCATATTGTTCAATAGTTTTACTTACAGGAGTTCCAGCTCCGTGTCCAGCATCTGTTTCAATTCGTATCAACACAGGGTTATCTCCTGCTTGTTTTTCTTGTAACTCAGCAGCAAACTTAAAACTATGAGCAGGCACAACACGATCATCATGATCTCCTGTTGTGACTAACGTTGCAGGATATTCTACACCTTCTTTCACGTTGTGTACAGGTGAATAGCCTTTAAGATATTCAAACATTTCTTTACTGTCTTCAGCAGTACCATAATCATAAGCCCAACCTGCACCAGCAGTAAATGTATGGTAACGTAACATGTCTAAAACTCCAACAGCAGGTAATGCCACTTTCATTAAATCTGGACGCTGAGTCATTGTAGCTCCAACTAAAAGACCTCCGTTTGAGCCACCTCTTATGGCCAAATAATCTGATGAGGTATATTTATTATCTATAAGATATTCTGCTGCAGCAATGAAGTCATCAAACACATTTTGCTTTTTTTGTTGTGTTCCAGCGTCGTGCCAGGCTTTTCCATATTCACCACCTCCACGTAAGTTAGGAACAGCATAAACACCACCTTGTTCCATCCAAACAGCATTTGCAATGCTAAAGCTAGGTGTTAAAGACACATTAAAACCTCCGTAACCGTATAAAATAGTTGGATTTTTTCCATTCAATTCTATACCTTTTTTATGAGTTATAATCATCGGAACTTTAGTCCCATCTTTAGAGGTGTAGAATATTTGTTTACTCTCGTAGTTGGCAGGATTGAAATCTATACTAGGTTTACGGTACAATTCGGAAGTTCCGTTTTCTATGTCATATTTATAAATACTTCCTGGAGTTACGTAGTTGGTAAATGAATAGTAAAGCTCTTTTTCTTCCTTTTTAGCTCCAAAACCACCAGCACTACCAACACCTGGCAATTCTACTTCTCTAATTAATTTGCCATCATAGTCGTATTGAAGTACTTTAGAAACAGCATCAACCATATACGTAGCAAAAAAGTAACCTCCTCCGGTTGAAGGGCTCAATACGTTTTCAGTTTCTGGAATAAAATCCACCCAGTTTTCAGGGCTAGGGTTTGAAGCATCAACCGTAACAATCTTTTGATTTGAAGCATTAAGATTAGTCATAATGTAGAGTTTAGAGCCTACATTCTCTATGATATTGGAATCTGAATCTGTATGACCTAAAATTTCAATGAAAGGAGCATTGTCTTTAGTTAAGTCTTTAATATATAGTTTGTTACCAGAAGTTGAAATTCTAGGAGTAATAACTAAGTAGCGATCATCTTCAGTAACACCACCATAGATATAGCGATGCTTTTCTTCTGGCGTTCCTCCGTAGATAAGTTGATCTTCAGATTGTTTTGTACCTAATTTATGATAATATACTTTATGTTGATCTGTTTTGGCAGAAAGTTCACTTCCTTCAGGCTTATCATAGCTTGAGTAGTAAAACCCTTCATTTTTGTACCACGACATACCGCTGAATTTTATATCTACCAAAGTATCTTCAATTATCGCTTTGGTTTCGGTATCCATTATCAAGATTTTTCTCCAATCACTTCCACCTTCAGATATTGAATACGCTAAGGTTTTACCATCTTTAGAAAAACTGGTTCCACCTAGAGAAATAGTACCATCTTCTTTAAATGTATTTGGATCTAAGAAAACTTCTGCTGTACTAGGATCTTCACCAGTTTTGTATCTATAGATAACGTATTGATTTTGTAATCCGTCATTTTTATAGTAGTAAGTATAGTCACCTTCCTTAAATGGGGAACCTATTTTTTCATAGTTCCAAAGTGACGTGAGGCGATCTTTTAATTCTTTTCTGTAAGGGATATGGTCTAAATAACCAAAAGTAACTTCATTTTCGGCTTTTACCCAAGCTTCGGTATCCGCACTTCGGTCATCTTCTAACCAACGGTAAGGGTCTTTTACAGTTTCACCAAAATAGGTGTTTACGGTATCTACTCTTTTTGTTTTAGGATAATCTACAGATATAATTTGCTTCACTTTTTCAGTTTCGTTTTTACATGAAATAAAAATACTTAGTAAAGTAGCAAATAGAATAAGTTTTTTCATAATTAGTTATTTTGAAATATAACATCGTTAATCTCAAAGATAAGTATTAATCTATATCGATTATCATCAACAACCCTTAAACATTAAGCATTATCGAGATTCCGAATATATATACAAAACAACTAGGTGATGAAATAATTAGTTGAAATACATAAAATTAAGGCTGTTTTGAGAGAAAATACAGCGCTTATGTAATTTTTAAACTAAAGAATTCTTAACTAAGTATTCTGCTATTTGAACAGTATTGGTTGCGGCTCCTTTTCTAAGGTTGTCACTAACCACCCATAAATTAAGTGAATTTGGTTGTGAACCATCACGACGTATACGGCCAACAAAAACATCATCCTTACCGTTAGCAAACATTGGCATAGGGTAAGTGTTTGTTTCTAAATTATCTTGAACGGTTACACCATCAGTTTTCTCAAGCAATCTTCTAACTTCTGCTAGGTCGAAATCATTTTCAAACTCAACATTCACCGCTTCACTATGGCCGCCTGCAGTAGGTATTCTAACCGCAGTTGCAGTAACTGCTATAGTATTATCATTAAGGATTTTTTGAGTTTCTCTAACCAATTTCATTTCTTCTTTGGTATAGCCATTTTCTTCAAAAACATCACAATGTGGAATGGCATTTTTATGAATTGGATAGTGGTAAGCCATATCACCTTCTTTACCTACAATTTCATTTTCCATTTGTTCTACAGCTTTTACACCAGTACCAGAAACCGATTGATAGGTTGAAACCACAATACGTTTTATTTTATATTTTTTATGAAGTGGAGCTAAAGACATAACCATTTGTATGGTTGAGCAGTTTGGATTAGCGATAATTTTATCGTCTTTAGTAAGCTGATTGGCATTAATTTCTGGAACTACCAGTTTTTTTGAAAGATCCATTCTCCAAGCTGAAGAATTATCAATAACTGTTGTACCTACTTCGGCAAATTTTGGAGCCCATTCTAAAGATGTGCTACCACCAGCCGAAAATAGAGCTATATCTGGACGCTTTTCAATAGCAGTTGGAATGCTAATAACTTCGACATCTTTACCTTTATAAGACATTTTTTTTCCTACGGAACGTTCTGAAGCTACTAATAATAATTCATCAATTGGGAAATTGCGCTCTTCTAATACTTTAAGCATTACATTTCCTACTAAACCTGTTGCGCCTACAACTGCTACTTTCATTTTTGTGATTTAAGTTAAATTCTAAGTCAAAATTACATAAAAAAAAGACCTTAGTTTTAAATAATTTAGGTCTTTTAACAACAAATAACAAAATGTTATTTATTTAACTATTGAAAAGAAAAACCTAGACTTTCATCTAGGTTTGGTTAAAAATATGTAGTGTAGCGGTGTCGCTATACGTGTTTATTTTTTTAGAGAGTCTCTAATTTCGATAAGTAAATCAATTTCAGAAGGTCCTTTTGGTGCTTCTGGAGCAGGCTCTTCTTTCTTCTTCATTTTGTTAACACCTTTTACAACCATAAACATTACAAATGCTACAATTATAAAATCAATAACGTTGGTTAAAAATGTACCATATTCTAACCATACTTCTCCTACCATTTCTCCAGCGTCATTCATAGTACCATCTTCTAATTTAAGTCTTAAGTCTTTAAAGTCAGAATTAAATATTAATCCGATTAATGGCGAAACAATACCGCCTGTAAATGAAGAAACCACTTCTTTAAAAGCA
>PAJL01000059.1 GCA_002706045.1 Flavobacteriaceae bacterium | reverse complement strand
TCTTGAAAAGGTGAAAAGCTACATCGAAATTGCTAAAGAAGAAGGTGCAACTATTTTATGTGGCGGAAACGAAGTTACTGTTAAAGGTTATGAAAACGGTTACTATTTACAACCAACAATTATCGAAGTAAAAACAGACGATTGTCGCGTAAACCAAGAAGAAATTTTTGGTCCAGTAGTTACTATTATGCCATTTAAAACTGAAGACGACGTGTTAAACATGGCTAACAAAGTAAAATACGGATTATCAGCAATACTTTGGACGAATAACCTAAAACGCACGATGAGAATGAGCAACCAATTACAAGCAGGTATTGTTTGGGTAAATACTTGGATGATGCGCGATTTACGCACACCTTTTGGTGGTGTTAAAGCTAGCGGAGTTGGTCGCGAAGGTGGATTTGAAGCTTTACGCTTTTTTACTGAAGCTAAAAATGTATGTATAAAGTATTGACCGTTTGTTGTCATGCTGAATCTATTTCAGCATCTCAAACAAACCTATATAAAGTAAAAGATCCTGAAACAAGTTCAGGATGACAAATAATTTCAAAAAGATTCCTGCCTACGCAGGAAGTTATTATGGACTTAAAACTAAACAACAAATATGCGCTAGTTTGTGGTAGCACAGCAGGTATTGGTAAAGCAACTGCTTTAGCTTTAGCTGAAGAAGGAGCAAATATCACACTAGTAGCAAGAAACGAAGACAAGCTAAAAGCTGTTTTAGCTGAATTACCAAAACACAGAAATCACGATTATATTGTTGCCAATTTTTCTAATCCGATGGAATTGAAAGAAAAAGTTGAAAGCTATATTAAAAATAATCACGGATTTCATGTGTTGGTAAACAATACAGGTGGACCAGCTGGCGGACCAGTTTTTGATGCAAAAATTGAAGAATTTGAAAGCGCTTTTACACAGCATTTAAAATGTAATCATGTATTAGTACAAGCTGTTGTTCCGTTTATGAAAGATAAAAACTATGGACGTATTGTTAATGTAATTTCAACATCTGTAAAACAGCCATTAGATGGACTTGGTGTAAGCAATACCATTCGTGGTGCTGTAGCCAACTGGAGTAAAACCTTAGCTAATGAACTTGGACAGTTTGGCATTACCGTTAACAATGTTTTACCTGGCGCAACAGGAACAGAACGTTTAACCGAAATCATTAAAAACAAAAGCGCTAAAACTGGTAAAACAGAAGAAGAGTCTGCTAACGCCATGAAAAGTGCTGTACCAGCAAAACGCTTTGCAAAACCAGAAGAATTAGCTGCTGCAATCACCTTTTTAGCAAGTGAATGTGCCAGTTATATTAATGGAATTAACCTTCCGGTTGATGGTGGAAGAACAAAAAGTTTGTAATAGCCCATCCTAACCTTCCCAAAAGGAAGGAATAGATTGAGCAAAAAATACCATATCTTTATATCAGTAATTATTTTATAACAAAACTCTATTCCCGGATGAGTTTTTCCCCTTAGGGGAAATTAAAAAGGGGCTTTTATTATGAGTAAATTATATCCTCCTATTAATTTTAAAGCATGGATTGAAGAACACCGTCACTTATTAAAACCACCTGTTGGCAATAAAGTGGTTTGGAAAGATGGTGATTTCATCGTAATGGTTGTTGGTGGACCAAATAGTCGTAAAGATTATCATTATAACGAAACACCAGAGTTTTTCTATCAAGTAGAAGGTGATATTGTTTTAAAAGTTATTGATGGTGGTGAACCTAGGGACATTCATATAAAAGAAGGTGAAATCTTTTTATTGCCACCAAAAGTACCACATTCACCTCAGCGTGGTGCAAATACGGTTGGTTTGGTGATAGAGTATCCACGTGAAGAAGGTGTGCAAGATGCATTACTTTGGTATTGCGAAAACTGTACTACGAAGCTATATGAAGAAGATTTCACCTTGGACAATATCGAAACCGATATGCCTAAAATTTTTGACGCTTACTATGGTGATAAAGTAAAACGTACTTGCCCTAATTGTGGGTCTATAATGGAACCACCTAAAAAGGTACAGTTAGAAGAATAATATCGTTCTTTCAAAAAAAAGCGATAAAAAAAAGCACAATTTAATTTATAAAAGATTCCTGCCTTGGCAGAAATGACAGACATGGAAAACAAACGTAAACTAAGAATTAACGGTCATTCTCACCTTCTTCCTTATCCTGAAGAAATTCCTGAATTCATGAAAGATAAAGGAATTTTCTGGGTTGATAAAGATCGAAAATTCATGCTTCAAAAAGATTGGAACAGACCAATTACAGATTCGAGTTTTTTCTTGAACGAGAAATTAGCTTGGATGGAGCATTTTAAAATAGATCATGCTGTTGTTTTAAATTTATCTCAACTTTATGGTAATGGTTTGCGTTTGGAAGAAATGAAGCAAGCGTTGCGTTTTCAGAATGATTTTAATGCTCGTATTCAACACGACAACCCAAGTAAATTCACATGTGGATTTGTTGTACATCCTGGTTTTGTTAGAGGTGCTTGTTGGGAAATAGAACGTTGTGTTGAAGAACTTGGCTTACAATTGCTTTGTCTTCCTACCCATTATATGGATACTATTGGAACTTGGCGTTGCATTTTTGATGAGGAAAACGAACCAATTTTTGAACTGGCTAACAAATATAATTTAGCTGTTGAAATCCATCCTTATGATGGTGAAAAATTCATAAAATTAGAAAATACATCTTGGCGTTTCCACTTAATATGGATGCTGGCACAATGTGCAGATGCGTATCACTTTCTAACCTTAAATGGATATTATGAAAAGTACCCTAATATGCGAGTTTGTTTTGCTCATGGTGGACAATTAGCACAAATAAATCTTGGTCGTCGTATTCAAGGTTTTGATGGTAGACCGGATTTATTTGAAGGTAAAAAACACCCTCGAAAAGCGGTTGGTCATAAAAATATTTTCTTTGATACTTTGGTACATGATACAGGTTCATTAGAGCTATTGATAAAAAATCAAGGCTACAAACAAGTTATTATGGGTCTTGACGATCCTTATCCATTAGGTGAAATGGAAAGTGCCAAACAATCTTCTTATCCTGGAAAAATTTTGGATTTAGCATTTGAAAGAAAAATTATAAATGAAGAAGAACAAAATGCCATTTGGAAATGCAACGTAATACAATGGCTATGTGGAGATGATGAAGTGGCCAAGGACAAGCTAATTAATCGTATTTTATCTTGATAAGGTTATTTTTCTGACAATAATTTCTATATTTAGAACCTAATCAAACAATCATTTATCATGAAAAAACTTGGAGGTTACATGGTCTTTTTTGGCCTTTTTGCTATTGTTCTAGACTTTTTTGACAGAGTTCCTACAATACTTATGTGGATTTATTCTTGGGGAGATACTGCGGCTTGGGCCATAAAAATAGGTCTTGTTGTTTTAGGTGCTGTTCTCTTCTTTGTGGGCAAACCTGCAGAAGATCAACCTCAAGAAGAAGCGGTACTTCCAGAAAAAGAAACTGCCGAATAAAAACTTTTCTTTTATTATTTTTTATGTTTTTCTTACCTGAAAAATTAGACCACTATGTTGTAGAACATTCTGAGCAAGAGCCTCAATTATTACAAGAGCTTACTCGAGAAACCTATCAGAAAATTTTGCAACCTATTATGCTTTCTGGACCTTATCAAGGTAGGGTTCTAAGCATGATTTCTAAATTAGTGAGACCAAAAACCATATTAGAGTTAGGTACTTTTACTGGTTATGCTACACTTTGTTTAGCTGAAGGTTTACAAAAAGATGGTAAAATTCATACTATTGATATTAACGAAGAACTTCACGATTTTCAGCGTAAATATTTTGACAAATCTGGATTTGGAGAACAAATCATCCAACATACCGGAAGTGCTTTAGATATCATTCCTAGTTTAGATATGTCTTTTGATTTAGTATTTATTGATGCTGATAAGCCTAATTATAGTAATTACTTTCACCTTATAATTGACAAACTTAATCCTGGAGGTATTATACTTTCTGATAATGTATTGTGGCATGGAAAAGTTGTAGAACCATTAAACGATAAGGACAAATCCACTAAAGCTGTTTTAGACTATAATACACTTTTAAAAACCGACAAGCGTGTAGAAACTGTTTTATTACCTATACGAGATGGTTTAACAATTAGCCGAAAGAAATAAAAAAAGAGCTTTGTAAAATAACACAAAGCTCTTTTTAATTTTGATTGGTTTAACTTACTGCACCGCTTGTAAAGCATCAATATTTCCATAACCAAAACTACCATTCTTATTTGGGTAGAATTCTGCTGATTGCTTTAATCTATTTAAAACTTGCGTTCTAGACCAACTTGGGTATCTCGACCAAATTAAAGCTGCAATACCAGCCGTAGTTGCTGTTGCTACAGACGACCCACCAGTATAACGACGCTGTCCATTGTAAAACCCTAAAACAGGAGGAGCTTTACTTGTATTATTATCTCCTTCCATAATAATAGTAAAATCAATTTTACTTCCACTATGGCAAGTTTCGCATCTCTCATAATTTGGCCCATCATCAACTCCAGTAACTGCTACTGTTTCGCTCATCGTGGCTGGAAAAATCACACCAAAACCATTTGTAAAACTTGTAGAAGTTCCGCCTGCGGCAAAAATGAGTTTACCTTTACTGTAAGCATATTTCACTGCATCTTTGATATTTCCTATAGACCAAACATAACCTATAGACATAGAAATGATCTTCACGTCATTTCTATTTCCTAATTGTGTTAAAGCTGCTGAAACGCCTTTTCGTTCATGGTAATCATTCAATAAAACATCTTCAGTTGCTCTATAAGCTACTAAATTGGCATTGTAAGCTACACCAACTGGCATGCCGTTATCATTTCTTGGTGCTGCCATTGTAGAAGCCATAGCGGTTCCGTGACCACATTTGTCGTGAGGACCATCGTAATTACTGCTCCACCACCAAGAAGAATCTATAAAAGTACCGTACTTCTGTACAAAGCGTCCATTAGAGTAACCGTCATTAAAACCGCTAGAATTCAATAAGGATTGTGATTGAGACACACCAGTATCTATCAACCCAATAGTTACCCCAGAGCCTGTTGTGTAGTTCCAAGCTTGTTGGATGTTATGCTCATTAAAATGCCAAGACACTTGAGCATTATTTGGTGCCACTGTTGTGTAATGTGAAGAATTTATAGTATCAGCATTTTTATCACAACCTGAACTACTTTTAGCTATGCTATTTGAATAGTGGTTGTAACCATTAGGTTCTAAATACCTTACATAAGGATTTTTCCTTAGTGCTATGATAGTTTCAATGTTTTTTACCTCAACATCAATTACAGTAATAATTTCATGTTCAACAAGCCTTAGCTTAGCTTTAGGAGTATCTTCAAACTTTAAAACCGTATTTATAATTTCCTCTTTTTTTTGTTCTAGAGCTGAATCTTCTGTTTCACTAAAGCTTTGACCTTTGTTTCCATAGCCAATAGTTAAGATGTTTTGTCCGTGAGTGACAGCGCTCCACAAAAAGTGTTCGTTTTGTTTACTCCAATCAAAGTCTCCTGTTTTTTTGATTGTTTGGGATATTTTGGAGTTTATTTCCTCAATAGAAAGTGGCTTTTTTGAAAATTGAAGTTCTTTTGAATCTAAAGAATCCGATTCAAAAACAGATTCATCTTTTGTACAAGCCCAAATAGTAAGTAATACTAATGCAAGTAGGCTGAGTTTTTGTTTTTTCATTTAATATGATTTAGATGGTTATTCTCTAAATATATTAAATATTTCTCAACTCAAAGAATGTATTTTTACGAATACNGTATTTTAAANTATTCTATTTTAAGAATATNNAATTATTTTTCTCTTTTNATAGAACCAGAAAAATCTTCTATCTCGTCTCTTACCTTATTAATTTCCTGTTGGATTTCTTTAGTTGTATCATTATCCATGATGTTACTCTCCTTAGCACTTTTGGTAACTTCATGCTTTATNTCGTTAGTNGCATCCTTTAATTGNCGCATACCTTTACCAAGACCTNTGGCTATTTCAGGAATTTTATCTGCACCAAAAACCAATACTACTATNAANAGTATNAATATNATTTCGGTACTTCCGATGAACAAGAATGTTGTTANGTGTATCACGTTGCAAATATATAGTGAGTTTATGAATAAAACGATATCTATAAAACAAAAAAGCCGACTTTAACAAGTCGACTTTTATTATTACTTGGACTACTTCTTAGTCTTCTGTTTTATTTTTAAACTTGTCAAAGTCGCTTTCCTTCTCTTCTATTGGCCATGAGTTGTTAGAAGTATCTACATCAGCAGTTTCTAAATCAGGGTCTACAATAATAGATACAATTTCTTTTTCAGAAGCAATAGCTTTACTAACCTCTTTATCATTTANTCTCCAAATCTGAGCAGGATATGTTACCTTTTCTTTAGANCCGTCAGCATANTCATACTGAACGATAAGCGGCATTACCAAACCTCCTGGTTTATCAAAAGTTACTTGATAGAAGTATTTTGGAGTTTCTTTAATTGCCTTTTGTTCTTCTGACGTAAAGTTATCCATAATGTATTCTTTTACTGTCGGAAGATTTTCCATTGTTTCAGCGTTCTTGATAGCATCATCATAACCTTCTTCTCCTTCTCCTATAAAATACACTAATGAATTTGGATCGATATTATAGCGCTCTGCTAATCTTGTACCATTATCGTTTGGTTTAGATGTTACTGCAAATTTCTTTACTTCTTTAATACCAATATCTGTATAATCTGTAGTATAGAACCAACCTCTCCAGAACCAATCTAAATCAACNGCTGAAGCATCTTCCATAGTACGGAAGAAATCTTCTGGTGTTGGGTGTTTAAACATCCAACGTTGTGCGTANTCTCTAAATGAATAATCAAATAAATCGCGTCCCATTACGGTTTCTCTTAAGATATTCAANCCTGTTGCAGGCTTACTGTAAGCATTATTTCCAAATTGGTAGGTATTAAGACCTTTCGTCATAATTGGCGCGATGTAATCTTGATCACCTCCCATATATCTTACAATATTTTTTGCTGGACCTCTACGAGAAGGATATTTATCATGACCTTCAGATAAAGCTGTAGGGTTCCATTCCCCAAAATCTTGTTCTGCAACATACTGAACAAATGTATTTAAACCTTCATCCATCCATGTCCATTGACGCTCATCGCTATTCACAATCATTGGAAAAAAGTTATGCCCAACTTCATGAATAATTACACTGATCATTCCATATTTAGTTCTCTCAGAATAGTTACCATCTTTATCCGCACGACCAAAATTGAAACAAATCATAGGATATTCCATTCCCATNGGTGTATTTACAGAAATGGCTTTNTGNTAAGGGTAATCAAACGTCATACGNGANTAAGATTTNAANGTACTCGCCACAGCTCTTGTAGACCACTCTTCCCACAACGGATTACCTTCTTTTGGATATAATGATACAGCCATAACGTCTTTGTCTCCAATTTTTACAGCCATCATATCCCAAATGAATTTTCTTGACGTTGCAAAACCATAATCACGCACCATTTTAGCTGAAAACTTCCAAGTTTTTTTCTTTTTGCTTTTAGATTTTTCTGCTTTTATTGCTTCATCTTCAGTTACAATCATTACAGGATTATCATAAGATTTCTGAGCTTTTTTGTAACGCTTCATCATCTCTTTAGAAAAAACTTCTTCTCTATTGGTTAGAACTCCTGTAGCGTCTACAATATGATCTGCAGGTACTGTAATGTTTACATCAAAATCACCAAATGGTAAAGCAAACTCATCACGACCCCAAAANTGNGAATTCTGCCANCCTTCAACATCATTATAGACTGCCATACGTGGATAAAATTGNGCTATGGTATACAGATTATTACCGTCTTCTTCAAAATGCTCGTAACCTGAACGNCCACCATCTTCAACATGGTTATTAATNTTATACCACCATTTAATTTTAAAAGAAAATTTATCACCNGTNTTCATTGGTTTNGGTAGCTCAACACGCATCATAGTTCTATTNATNGTNTANGCTAAATCTTTACCATCAACATNTTTTACATGTTCAATNTTAAAACCACCATCAAAAGGTTCTTCTAAATAGGTTTTTACAGCTCTAGAAGATGTTGTAGCTGGNCCAATACCAGAAGAGTTTATTAAAGGTGTTTTAGAATCTTTGGCACGCATATTTTGNTCTAGNTGTACCCAAANATATTTTAATTCGTCTGGTGAGTTGTTTGTGTAAGTAATGGTCTCATCACCATATAATTTTGTGTTATCATCATCTATTTCAATATCCATCTTATAGTCTGCCTGTTGCTGGTAATAAGCTGGACCTGGCGCACCAGAACCTGTTCTAAACATGTTTGGAGTTGCAAACTCATCATACAACTGCTTGAATTTGTTTTGGTTAGTATGACCTGGCTTGCGTTCAGGTTTTGTCTCATCTTGAGCATATGTGCTTGCTGAAACTAAAAATAAAGCACACAGAAAATAGTTGAAAATTTTCATAGGAAATTTTTTGTTTAAAAAATGAGCCCTAAAATAATTATTTAAGGCGTTTTTAACGTTTTTTTAATCAAAGTTTAACATGCATTCATCATTGTCTGGAATAAGTAGAAAGCTCTTATTGACGTCAAAAGCTTTTATCCTAACAATATTTTGCTGAGCAGGAAGTATATCAAACAAAACCTTATTTGTTATCTCAATGGTCTTTACGTCAGAAACATTCTCTATTTCAAGATAGCAATAGGTAATATCATCTTTATATTCTTTTCCGATATAATTGAAACTTAGTTTTTGACCGTTGACTTTAACTTGAAGTTTATCTTCCAAATAACGTTTTATGTAAGTATTGATTTCTTCTGCTTTGTTGTCAGGTGCTAAAATGATGTCTACATCATAGCGTTCTCGTAGAAGCTTTTCAAAATCATCAATAAATATTTGACTAATAATCTGTATAGATTTTTGATCTTTTACATACTCAACTTCTGTAACACTTACATAGTATTCATGCTGAATATCATTGGATGTAAGCAAAGGCATTAAAAAAAAAGCAAAAGCTATTTGAAGTAATTTCATTCTAAAAAATTAATTTTTTAAGCAAATCCAAAAAACATTCCAAAATTACTCTTTAACAACGGATTCTCTATTTTTCTTGTAAGCTTTTAACTTTGCTTTTAGAAAATCTATGGCTTTGAGGTCGTTGTTTTCGTAACACAATGCTTTAAACCCATCATCTTCCTGACAAAACATAAAGTATTCATTCTTTAGGTTATCTGCTAAAGTATCGGTTTCAAAAATGGCTGTTTCATATTCTCTTCTTAGCCTGCTTATGCATTTTTCTTCTTCATCTAAAGCTACTATTTCCTTGAGTTTTTTAGTTCTTCCACTTACTGTGTTAAGTATTTTATGTAAGTTAAGAGAAACTCCAGCGCCGAAAGGACCTCCATTTATTGAACCTATTGGTCCACTATCCGCATCATGGAGCTTACGTTCATTTTGCGTTAACGGTTTGCCTTTGTAACCTGGAATTCCTAAATCGTAAAAATTAATTTCTGTTTCTGCATCTGAGTTTTCTAGATCAGACTGCAAACTTCCTGTCAAAATCTTACCAACAATAACCTCTCTAAGTTCATTAATTGCTTCGGTGAGTTGCACTTTGAAATATCCTAAATTGACGATAGAATCGGTGATGATAAATTGTTTGTTTTGATATTTTAAACTAGAAATAAACAAGGTATCTGAAGCCTTTGCCACAATGGTAAAACTCCCATCCTCTTCTGATACCGTATATTTTGAAGCCGTTTGATTTAAAATATGTATGCCTTCAACTTCGTCATTAGCTTCTAGCTGTGCATTTATTTCTTTCCGTTGTGCATTACCAACAGAAATAAAAAAAACAAACAGTAAAACGAGAAGTATTTTAATCTTTATCACCTTCTTTTTTTAGGAAAGATTTGCTGAGTTGGGTAATACGTTCTAAGAATTGTATTTCTTTGTCTTCTTCTAAAAGCTCTTCATCAATACCTTGCTCTTCCACATAATCAATAAACTCACCTATTTTTTCTAGAGGTATATCAAAATTGTTGTGGATGTAATTAATACTATAATTATCTAAAGCCTGTTTGAATGGAGTTCTTTTTAGTTCTTTTTCTTTTTTTGTTTTAGACTTCTCTTCAATATCTGCTACCTGACTTACTAAAAACCCAGCAAGGTTTACAAGGTTAAGCATGTGTTCCATTCCTGGATTATACTCATTAAATGCAACGTTTTCCGCTTCCGTTTTATAGTCTGCCGAGAACTCAAAATCTTCAATATGATCTAATCCAAAATAAACATCATCTAAACTTACGTTATAGGTTCTTACATTTTCAAGATCTGCCCCAAGATTTCCTGTTAAACCAAAAGGCAAGAGCACCACCTCATCTAGCTTATTAACTTCTTCTACCAAAATCACTGTAAGTTGTTTAGACTCTATTACATCCTCAGTAATTGTAACTTTAAAATCCTGAAATTGCAAAGCGCCAAATTCAATGATATCATTAACAGCAACATTTATCTTAAAATCACCTTTTTCATCTGTGACTGTACCTTTATTTGATGATAAATTAAAAACCGTTACCCCTTCCTTATCTGGTGATGAAACAATAATTCTTCCATTGACAGGAAACCTCTCTGTTTCTTGAGCAAAAACTGAAATGGATAAGAGAGTAAATAATATGAGTAGTGTATTTTTCATTATGTTGGTTTTATTGTAATAAATTTCGGATATATTCTTTAAATCTCATAGCAATACCTTGATAAATGTTTGTTAAAACCGTAAACGGATATTCTAAAAAAGTCTTTTGTACTTTGTATTTTTGAAAAAAATAAAACCTAATATTTTGAAATCCATATTAATTGCCAGTACTTCTACAATACATGGAAGTGGTTATTTAGAGTATCTTTTAGATGAACTTAAAGTACATTTTAAAAATGCTAATGAAATCTTATTCATTCCTTACGCAAGACCTGGTGGTATTTCTCATGATGAATACACCTCAAAATCTAGTGAGGCCTTTCTTAAAATAGGAAAAACGGTAAAAGGTATTCATGAATTTGAAAATGCAAAAGATGCTATTGAGAATGCTAAAGGTATATTTGTTGGTGGTGGTAATACTTTTGTTTTAGTTTCACAACTATATAAAAATGATGTCCTTTCTTCCATAAAAAATGTCGTGAATAATGGCATACCATATCTTGGTACAAGTGCCGGAAGCAATATTTGTGGACTTACAATTAATACTACTAACGATATGCCTATTGTTTATCCACCAAGTTTTAAAACTTTGGGTTTTGTTCCTTTTAATATCAACCCTCACTATTTAGATCCCATTCCTGGCAGTACACACATGGGAGAAACTAGAGAAACACGTATTAAGGAATTTCATGCCTATAATACACAACCCGTTATTGGTCTTAGAGAAGGTAGTTGGATTGAAGTAAAAGATGAAAAACTAACTTTAAGAGGTAACCTTGAAGCTAGAATTTTTGAATATGGAAAATCCCCTTATGAAATTGAAACTAATTCTGATTTAGCTTTTCTGAAGTAAAATTATATTCTCTTCAAAAAGTGATATCCTAAGATTTCAAAACCTTCATTAAAATAAAACTTGTGTGAAGGATGATTACTTACATAGGTATTCAACTCTATGGATTGGCATCCTTGTTGTTTAACATAATCATGTACCCAAGCCATAAATTGCTTACCTAAACCATTACCTCTAAATTCTGGCTCTATGTAAACATGATCTAGTTCAACAGACCTTCCACTATAATGCCTGGTACAGAACCACATACCACAAACACCAATAATAATATCATTTTTTAATATCACAGCACATTTGTAATTCTGATATTTTATTTCCTCGAATCGTGATTTTAATAACTCTTCACTAATCTTAGCTTCATTCAACTTAAAAATTAACGGAACTATATTTTCCAAGTTCTCATTTGAAATAATTTTGAAATGATAATCCATAATTAAAAACTATATAATATCCTAAACACTAAATTAATAAAGGTTTATAATTTTATAAATAAAAAAGCGCCTCAATGAGGCGCTTTTTTTAACTAACTAACTCAAATAATTGTCTAATCCTTAGACATCTGTTCTTTTAAAACGCTTAAGAAACATTTCTGCATCTTTTGCTTTGGCGTTCTGTGCATGCCTTAATGGCGTAAAGCCTAAATCACAACCTTCATGTATTTTAGATCCTGCTGTAATCAACACTTTAAGCATATCTACACGATTATATTTTGCAGCATAATGAATTGGCATCATACCATTAGATTTCACATTTACATCTGCTCCTGCTTCTATAAGATTTTTTACAGTTTCAATATCGCCTGTGGCTACTGCTTTACAAAGCGGACTAACCTCAACTGGTTTTACCGCTACATTTTCAAAATTTGAAATTTCTACTTCGTTTGTTGCATTTAAATTACTGATTGAAAAGCCTAATGCTAAAGCTAAAATTACTACTGTTTTTTTCATGATGAAAGATTTTAAAATTTAATTGATTTGTTTTTTGATATACTAAATAGACGACAGAAAATTCATTCTGTTACACCCTCAAAAATTTTATAACATTTTTTTAACGCTTTGAAAACAAATATGTTAATGCTTTTACAAAAGCTTCAACCCTCATTATTACTACTTTACCAAAACTTAAAATAGAGTTAATCTCTTAAATTTTTTCGGCTAACAAATTTGTAATAGTGTTGTATATGTTATCTTTGATATGTTAAAAATTCACTCATGAACAAAAAGGTTATTTTAATGATTTTAGATGGTTGGGGTAAATCTCCTGACCCTAAAGTCTCAGCTATAGACAATGCAGAAACTCCATTTATAGATGCTCTTTACACACAATACCCAAATGCAAGCCTTAGAACAGATGGGTTGCATGTTGGCTTGCCAGAAGGACAAATGGGAAACAGCGAAGTTGGACACATGAATCTCGGTGCTGGACGCATTGTATATCAAGACCTAGTGAAGATAAATCTTGCGGTTAAAAACAAAACCATTCAAGATGAACTAGTCTTAAAAAATGCCTTTGAGTATGCTAAATCAAATAANAAAAATGTTCACTTTTTAGGTTTAGTAAGTGATGGTGGTGTACATTCACACATCAATCATTTGTTTGGACTTATAGATGCCGCTAATGATTATGGTCTAGAGGATGTTTTTGTACATGCGTTTACAGACGGTAGAGATGTAGACCCTAAATCTGGTTATGGTTTTATTTCCGATCTAGAAGACCATTTAGAAAAAACTACTGGCAAACTTGCAACTGTNACNGGNCGCTATTACGCNATGGANAGAGATAAACGTTGGGAACGTGTTAAACTAGCTTACNATGCTTTGGTTGAAGGTAAAGGAGACCATACTACCAACATCTTAAAATCTATTCAAGAAAATTACGAAAATGATGTCACAGACGAATTTATAAAACCTTTAGTTATTGTTGATGATAATGACAATCCTAAAGCCANGATTAAAAATGATGATGTTGTTATTTTCTTCAATTTTAGAACGGACAGAGGTAGACAATTAACACAAGTTTTATCTCAGGAAGATTTTCATGAATATAACATGCATAAGCTAAATCTTCACTACGTTACTATGACGAATTATGATGACAGTTTTACAGGCATCAACGTTGTTTTTAATAAAGACAACCTCACCGAAACCTTAGGTGAAGTCCTAGAAAAGCATCACAAAAAGCAGATTAGAATTGCTGAAACAGAGAAATATCCTCATGTTACTTTTTTCTTTTCAGGAGGTAGAGAAGAACCTTTTAATGGTGAAACAAGAATTTTGAGAAACTCACCAAAAGTTGCCACTTATGATCTTCAACCAGAAATGAGCGCTTACGAACTGCGTGATGCCTTAGTTCCTGAATTACAAAAGGGAGATGTTGATTTTGTCTGTTTAAATTTTGCTAATGGAGATATGGTTGGTCATACAGGTGTTATGGAAGCTGCTATAAAAGCTTGTGAAGCGGTTGATGAATGTGTAAAAGATGTTGTTACAACAGCATTAGAAAACAACTATACAACAATCTTAATTGCAGATCATGGCAATTGCGAAACCATGATAAATCCTGATGGTACACCTAACACAGCTCATACTACAAATCCTGTTCCTGTTATTTTAATTGATAAAGATTTAAAAGAAATTAAAGACGGTATTTTAGGTGATATTGCTCCAACAGTATTAAAACTTATTGGTATTCCTCAACCGGAAGCAATGACACAACACAGCCTTGTATAAGGTTGTTATTATTGTACCTTTGCCTCTCAATTTGAATTAATAGCATGAATTTTCAGGATAGATTGATTATAGCCGTAGATTTTGATGGTACCATTGTTGAAGATGCCTACCCTAAAATTGGTAAAACAAGAATCTTTGCTTTTGAAACTTTAAAACGCCTACAACAAGATGGTCACAGACTCATACTTTGGACCTATAGATGCGGATCAAAACTTCAAGAAGCAGTTGATTTTTGTAAAGACAATGGTATTGAATTTTATGCTGTTAATGCTAGCTTTCCTGAGGAAAAATTTGACGAAACCAGAAGCCGTAAAATCCATGCGGATATCTTTATAGATGACCGTAATATAGGAGGCATCCTCGGTTGGGGTGAAGTTTATCAACTAATTACCAACGAGGAGCCTGATATTAAAAGTGTTAAGAAAAAATGGTGGCAGTTTTAATAAACTTAACTTCTATTAAATCATCTCATAGTAAGCTTTATCTATAGCTTCTCTATGATCTGGATGTGCAATATTAACTAAAGCCTTTACACGCTCTTGAATGGTTTTTCCATATAAATTAGCCACACCATATTCTGTAACTACATAATGTATGTGTGCTCTTGTTGTTACCACACCTGCACCAGGTTTTAGCGTTGGCACTATTCTACTAACGCCTTTTTTAGTAACAGACGGTAATGCTATAATAGCTTTTCCTCCTTCACTTAAAGATGCGCCTCTAATAAAATCCATCTGTCCTCCAACACCAGAATACATATGTCCACCTATAGAATCTGCACAAACTTGACCAGTTAAATCGACCTCAATTGCCGAATTTATAGCAACCATTCTAGGATTTTGTTTTATTACAGAAACATCATTAGTATAGTTAGAAGCTCTCATTTCTATAAAAGGATTATCATCTACATAATCGTATAAACGCTGTGAACCCACTAAGAATGTAGCTAAAGCTCTACCTCTATTAATACCTTTGTAATTACCATTTATAACATCTTCTAAAATCAAATCGATGACTCCATCAGAAAACATTTCTGTATGTAATCCTAAATCTTTGTGATTATGTAATCTTGTTAATACCGCATTAGGAATATTTCCTATTCCCATTTGCAACGTACTTTTATCTTCAATCAATTCTGCTATATAATCACCTATTTTATTTTCAACGGCAGAAGGCTCAGCCATATCATGAGTTGGCAAAGGAATATCGCATTCTACAAAAGCATCTATTTCTGTATGATGTATTATTCCTGCACCGTGAGTTCGTGGCATCTGTTTATTTACCTGAGCAATGACGTAATCTGCATTATCAATAGCAGCCAAAGTAGCCTCTACAGAAACACCTAATGAACAATAACCATGTTTATCTGGAACCGAAACATGTATAAGTGCTACTTGTAAGTCAACTATATTTCGTTTGAATAACAATGGCACCTCACTTAAAAAGACAGGTGTGTAAGAACCGTTTCCAGCGTGTAACGTATGTCTTACGTTTTTTCCGATAAAAAAGGAATTGACATGAAAACTTTCAGAATATTCTGGATTTGCGTAAGGAGCTTCACCTTCAGTATGTAACTGGCAAATCTCAACATTTCTCAACTCTTCATGTCTATCGGCAAGTGCTTTAACTAATAAGGTCGGTGCTGCAGCGGCTGCTTGCACATATATTTTATCGTTAGACTTTACAACTTTTAATGCTTCTTCTGCGGTAACTGTTTTATACATTTTATATCAATTTTTGTACTACAAACTTATAACAGGAAAGTTATATAAAAACTGTTATTTATCATGTTTTAGTAAAATTATAAAATCGTTATAATTACCTATCTTTGCAGCTCAATTTAGGAAACATGATTATCGTAAAAACAAGAGAAGAAATTGAATTAATGCGTCAAAGTGCACTTATAGTTTCTAAAACTTTAGGTATGCTCGCAAAAGAAGTTAAAGAAGGTGTTACCACCAATCATTTAGACACAATTGCTGAAGAATTTATTAGAGACCACGGAGCTTTACCTGGTTTCAAAGGACTTTATGATTGTCCTTCAACATTATTATGTAGTGTTAATGAAGCTGTTGTACACGGGTTACCTACAGACACACCCTTAAAAAATGGAGATATTGTTTCTATAGACTGTGGAGCATTGATGAACGGTTTCTATGGTGACCATGCTTATACCTTTGAAATTGGAGATGTAGCCGAAGACACAAAAAAATTAATTAAAACCACTAAGGAGTCTTTATACGTAGGTATAGAGCAGTTGAGAGTTGGTAATAGAGTTGGTGATGTAGGTTTTGCTATACAGCAGTATTGCGAAGCTGAAGGCTATGGTGTTGTAAGAGAACTTGTAGGACATGGATTGGGACGTAAGATGCATGAAGATCCTGAAATGCCAAACTATGGAAGACGAGGACGTGGTAAAAAATTTATTGAAGGAATGGTTGTTGCTATTGAACCTATGATAAATATGGGAACGCACCGCGTAAAACAACTAAAAGATGGTTGGACAATTGTAACACAAGATGGTAAACCTAGTGTACATTTTGAACATGATATTGCCATAGTAGATGGGCAACCAGAAATACTTTCGACCTTTGCTTATGTTCATGAGGCTTTAGGAATCACCTCGACTGAAGAAGATAAATTTAGACAAAAAGCATTGGTTTTATAATTACACCGAATGAACATTACGCAATTAGAATCCGAATTAACATCCCTAAGGGCTGAGTTAAATAATCATAAGTTATATAGTGCTTTAGAATCCATTGAAGATATCAAAACTTTCATGGAGCAACACGTATTTGCTGTTTGGGACTTTATGTCTTTGCTTAAAGCACTTCAAAATCAACTGACCAATACAACTGTACCTTGGACACCTGTTAAAAATCCATCCACTGCACGTTTTGTTAACGAAATTGTACTTGGTGAAGAAACAGATGTTAATGAATTATGTGAACCTAAAAGTCATTATGAAATGTATTTGGATGCCATGGACCAAATTGGTGCTAACACCTCTCAAATCTCAGATTTCATTAACTATATTGTTAATGGTTATTCTATACTTGATGCTGCGAAAAAATCAGATTTAAATTCTGAAACTCTAAAATTTGTTCAGTTTACATTTGATATTATAAATACTAAAGAATCACATAAAATTGCTTCGGCTTTTACTTTTGGAAGAGAAGATGTTATTCCTGATATGTTTTTTCAAATTATAAACCAATCTAAAACCGAAGATGAAACCTATAGCAAGTTAACCTACTATCTCAATAGACATATAGAGTTAGATGGTGATGAGCATGGTCCTTTATCATTAAGAATGATTGAAGAATTATGTGGTGAGGATACTACTAAGTGGGATGAGGCTTTAGAAATCTCAAAACTTGCATTACAATATAGAATATCACTTTGGGATGGTATTTATAATTTAATTACTTCTAACAAAACTATTGAAGTTTAGTAGTATTGAAACGTCTTTCAAAATTTATATTAAACCTTATTCCGAGACCTTTATTAATAAGGCTAAGCTATGCTGTAGCGCCTATTTTAGCATTTTTACTAAAAGGTAAGCAATATACAGATCCCATTGATGGTAAAAGTTTTAAAATGTTTTTGCCTTATGGCTATGTAAAACAGCGTGAAAATATTTTATCGCCTTCTTCCCTTTCTTTGGAACGTCATCGCTTACTATGGTTGTATTTAAAAAATGAAACTGATTTCTTTTCAGCCCCAAAAAAAGTGTTACACTTTGCACCTGAACAGTGTTTTTTAAAACGCTTTAGATCACTCAAAAATTTAGATTACACTACTACTGATTTATTCTCACCAATTGCAGACGTTAAAGCTGATATATGCAATCTTCCTTTTGAAGATAACAGTTATGACGTTATACTCTGCAACCATGTTTTAGAACATATTCCTGATGACACAAAAGCAATGCAAGAGCTTTATAGAGTTATGAAACCTGGAGGTTGGGGAGTTTTTCAGATCCCTCAAGATTTAAATCGAGAGATGACATTTGAAGATGATTCTATTACGGATAAAGCCGAACGTGCCAAAATTTTTGGTCAATATGACCATGTTCGTGTTTATGGTAGAGATTATTTTGAAAAATTAAGAAGCATTGGTTTTAAAGTTGAAGAAATAGATTATACATCAAAACTTTCCGATACTGAAATTGACAAATTCCGTTTAGCTAAAGGAGAGATAATCCCTGTTGTTTACAAAAAATAGATTGAAATGAGTCAACAGATATTTATAATAACAGGTGCATTATTCGGAATGTTAGCTATAATATTTGGTGCGTTTGGTGCTCATGCATTAAAGAAAATTCTATCTGAAGATCAGCTTAAAAGTTTTGAAATTGGTATAAAGTATCAAATGTACCACGCTATAGTTTTACTTGTACTTGGATTTAATTTTCAGTTTTCAACTTCTGCAATGTACTGTTGCTTTACTTTGGGAATTATCTTATTTTCATTTAGTATCTATGGGCTGGTATTAAGCGATGCTAAAGGAAAAAAACTACGTTTCTTGGGTCCAGTCACACCACTTGGTGGTTTACTTTTTGTAATTGGTTGGCTACTTATTCTGTTACAAGCTTTATAAATAAAAAGTCGCACCTGAAACAAAGGCACGACTTTTTCAATTTTGATTAATAGCAATTATAAGACACACTATCTCTGTACGAGTCACTAATACTCAAAGAATATGTAGTTTTTTATAATTCGTCAATAAATGTCTTTATCTTTTCTTGAGTCATCTGTTCTGCTTTAGTTTTGCTTTTACTGTAAAAGTTACTAAACATAAAGTCTAACCAATTATCGCTATTTGGGTTTGGCATAATCATTACAAAACTTTCTTTATCATATTGTATCATAATTAAACCTACTTTATTAAAAAACACCAATCGCTCTATTTCTTTACTTTCCTCAGGTTTGTATGTGTAAACCGCTGACATACATTTTTCGCATGCAGCAACCGCTAAAAGCTGTAAGCCGTTATGTTCTCCAAATTCAAAATATTTAATTTTTGTTGTTTCTCCTCTTGAGGCACGTTCTGCGTCCATAAGGTGATATTTACCATTAAATGTTGTTGATGGCTCACTGTTTTGTGCTTTTATAACTATAGAAAAACACATTAAAATAGTTAAAATAATATACTTCATAATTCTAATTTTTATTATTAAAGCTTAGAAAAAAGGAAAAGCTTAGATATTTCACCAAGCCCTTCCAAAAACTAAAACTAATAGCGGGTTAATTTTTTATAAATTTTAATACTGTTGGATTCTTACTTTTAAAATTCACTTTTAACAGATAAGTTCCTTTGTTTAAACCAGAAACATCTACCATTTTTGTCTGCTTGATTTTTTTTACAAGCGTGCCTAAAATTGAGTAGACATTTATAGATTCTACTTCTTCATTCGTTTTAAGATGAAGTACATTTTTTGCTGGATTTGGGTAAACAGTAGTTTTATCAATAACTTTAAAATCAACAGTACTTAATGCATTATCAAATTCAAAAGCACCTCGATCTATAGTTGTATTTACAATTCTTGGATTATTTTGTAAATCTACACTTCCAACACTAAATGTATTATCACCACTATTAATAGCTGAAGATGTACTTTGAAGGGTAAAATCGTTAGACGAAAAATTAGTAAAATCTGGCGATGTATTTAATGTAGCGGTTTGCTGAGATGCAGATATATTGCTAAAATTATCTTCGGAAGTGTTATTTAATAAGTTTAAAGTTGAAGGAATACCACTATCGCCAACTGAATTTGCCACGACTCCATTAGAAGATTCATTTCCCCAGAAAATATTGTTAGCTAAATTAACGGTATGCGCAGATGCTGTTGGTAAGGCTTCTAACACAACAACAAATCGATCACTTGATTGGTATAATGTTGCTTCTTCTCTGTTTTTAACAAAAGTACAGTTGCTAATAGTTGTTGAAAATGTACTTTGTGAATCTGCTTGAATAATTCTCATAGCACTAGCAAACTGTCCTTGTGTATCAAAGACATTGTCTTTAACTATATTGTGATTAAAAAGTGTGTTTGTTATACTTATTGACGCATTTACAAATGATGAAAACGAATCGTCATTATTAGAAATGTAAATACCGCCACCAAGTTTTGCTACATTATTTTCAAAAACACACTGATTGATATATATACCTAATCCTGCCGTATTTTGAGTGGTAAGATTACTAGAGTAATTTAAATAAATACCACCGCCATTTTGTTGTAAATTATTGGTAAACTTACAGTTGTTAAAAGAAACATTAGGAAACTCATTGTTAGTTTGCGCTAGCCTGATAGCACCTGCTCCAATTTGTGAATATGCTCTAGTAAAGGTAATACCATCGATTATAGTCATATCTGTCGCAGAAAAATTATCAATTCTCATTAAACGTCCAAAATTATCGGTAGTTGTAGATGCACCAAACGTAAAACCTGGTATTGCACCACCATCATTACCATTTACATCACCAGTAATTATTGTTTCATTAGTACCAAATACACGCTCGTTAAGTTGAGTTTCGGTACCTGCAAATCCGCCATAAATTTTAATTCCTCTAGCGGTAATTGTGATTCCTGTATTCTGATTTCCTCCACCAGAAGTTGTTGGAATATATGTACCTCCTTTTATCCAAAATTCAGAATTATCAGCAGCATTTTCTAAAGCAGATGTAATATCTGTATAAGCATTTGCCCAACTTGAACCGTCATTGTTTCCTGTGGCGCTAGCATTTACATAAATTTGCGAAAATGACATACTTGTGATAAGTAACATCACAAAAAGTAATTTTGTTTTCATAATAGATTTGATTTTTAAATTTTGAAACAAAAGTCTAGAAAGAAGTAGTTGATTTCTTTTTTTCTTTCTGAAAGGAATTTATTTTTTGCTGAAAGTAACTTTCAGTCTTTATATTTAATTTATGATTAAAAAAGGTGTTAAAGCCCTAAACCTTAACACCCAATCTTTCTTTAATTGTTTTAAAGATTAATTAATAGTTACTGTGCTACCACAATTACTATCTGCTGAGTAAAACTTATGACCTGGTGATCCTTTAGCATCACTGTAATAATAGTATAAATCTGTAGTACACGTTTGCGTAGATTGACCACCTGAAGGTATTTCGTGTGTGATAAATGCTTCTTTAGAAGAACCTACCCAAATTGTACTTCCCTTTTTGTTAGCAACAGTAACATTAACGTTGTTTTTTAACCATTTTTGGTATGCTAACATACGTTGGTATTCTGGACTATTAAAAATATCGTCGTTGTATTGCTTCATCGCTTTATCCATCATAGCTCGTTTATCATCGATGTATTTTTTTGTTTTAGCATTTTCAGGTTTAGCAACCCATTGCTTATAGTATGCTTCTTGCTTTTTAGTAGCTTTATCTAAATACGGCTGCAATACTTCGGCTTTTACTTTATCAATATCCACACTACCTAAAGCCTTAGAATTACGCATTTTAGATTTCATCGCTTTAAAAAAACCTTTCTTCTTTTTCTTTTTGGCTGGTTCAGATTCCGTAGTTTCTTTCTCTACTTTAGGTGCTTTTAGTACGAATCTAATTTCGTAATCGTCTTTACTTTCCCATTTTTGAAGAAAAAACATGTAGTTGTTGATAAACACAATTCTATCACGACCAACGCTTCTTCCTTCTCTAACCACATAACCCACTTTTTCTTGTAATTTTTTATTGCCTTCGTAAACACTATTTACATAGGTTACAGGAAAAGCTATATTATCAGGAAAATATTGACTGGTTTCGTTTCTTGTAGATTCGGTTGCATGATTTGGGTATTGTTTTAAAACAATTTCAAAATGATCATTAGGTTGATTTTTATCAAACTGAACATCGGTAATTTCCATAACGCCACTGTGACTTTTGTACAAGTCGGCAACAATACGGTATTCACCTTTTGAGACGTTGTTTCTAATAATTTCACTTTGGTTTTTTACTTCTTGAGCTTGCGCACAAATAGCGATTAAAAAAATCCAGAACTTAAATAATTTTAATGTTTTCATTTTCGTTTATTATTAATTTCAAAACAAAAATGATAAGTTATAGGTTGTCTTTAATTTTTTCTTTCTGAAAGTGATTTACTTTTTGCTGAACGTACTTTTAGGTATTAAAAGTTTCTCGAATAATAGTCATAAACTCGTTACGTTTGTCTTTTGAAATTGGAATAGTCATATTATTACTCATCACTAAATGATGTCCGTCGCGTTTTGATAATTCTTTAATATGCTTCAAATTTATAAAGTAAGATCGATGTGTTTTATGAAAGAAAGTGAGGTTACTTAATTGCTCTACAAAATGCTTTATGGGTTTACAAATAAACTCGGTATCACCATTTTCTAAATATACTTTGGTGTACATACCATCAGCTTCAAAAAGTACAATATCTTCATGCGACACAAAAATAAATCCTTTAGGCACTTCTAAAGCTATTTTATTTAAAGACAACTGTTTGAAGGTGTTTTTTAAATCGTTTAGCTGGTTGTTTATATTCGATTTTTTTATGGTAGCTATGGCTTTTTTAGTTGCCGATTGAAGCTCGGTTTTATCTATAGGTTTCAACAAATAATCTATTGCCGAAATTTTAAAAGCATCTACCGCATATTTATTGTAAGCTGTGGTGAAGATTATCTGAAAGTTAATGTCTTCTTCACTTAAAAATTCAACAATTTGCAACCCTGAATATTCCGGCATTTCAATATCTAAATACACAATTTCTGGTTGTTCTTGTTGTATTAATGCAACGCCAATTTCTAAATCTGGTGCTTCCAAAATAGTTGTTATCTCTGGACAAAGCTCTTCTATAATGCATTTTAAAAGGCGTCTTGCTTTGTTTTCATCATCAATAATTAGTGCTTTCATATACTTATAATTGGCTATTATTTGTAATTCTCTAAATGTAACATTGCTTACAATATTATCGATTTAAAGGTATAATTATGGTTACGGTTGTTCCAGAATCTGGCACATAAGATTTACTCTCGATTACAACTTCAATTTTATGTTTTCGGTTATGGTTTAAAAGCTCTACGCGCTTTTTATTAGCACTTGTAGCAAACGAACGATGTTGCGGATTCCTATTTTCATTCAGTCGTGCTGAAGCTTCTACACCAATACCATTATCTTTTATAATACAAAGAAATTTTGATTTAGAATTGTCTAATTTAAAAGTAACATCAAGTTTTCTGTGGCTTTTTTTATGAAGCAAACCATGCTTAAGCGCATTCTCAACATAAGGTTGAATAAATAACGACGGGATTTTAATCTCATTAATTTTTAAGTCTTTTGAAATAGCAATCTCGTAATCTAAAGCATCTTCAAACCTATTTTTCTCAAGTTCTAAATAGATGTTTAATGCGTTAATTTCTTCAGAAAGTAACACTTCGTCTTGCTGGCTATGGTCTAAATAAATTCGCATTAATCGTGAAAATTTAATAAGAAAACTGCTTGCCAAATCCCTCTCATTCAGCACAATATATTCTTGTATAGAATTGAGTGCATTAAAGATAAAATGCGGATTCATTTGCGAACGAAGATTTTCTAATTGCGACAGTACAAGCTGTCTGCTCATCATTTCATTCTGTAGTTTTGCGTTTTGTTCTCGGGTAAGTTTGTTTATTTTTCGTCTGTAAAAGGCATACAACAAACTCGCCAAAACTAAACCTACAAGTCCATAAAACCACCATGTGCGCCAAAACGGTTTAGCAATATTAAAATTGATACCCTTCACGGTACTATTACTATTGGCTATTTTTACCTGAAAGGTATAATTACCACTTGGCAAACCGTTATAATTCACTGTATTTACAAGGTCTTCAGTGGTCTGCCATTTACTATTTTCGCCTATTAATCTATATTGATATTTTGTATGTTCGTGACTTTTAAAACCGTTGGTATTAAAAGCTATTTTTATTGAATTTTGATTGTGCGAAAGTTTATATTTTGGTAAAAGTTCTTGATTTTTAAAGTTTACATCTACCGCTGTAAAATAGATTTCTGGCGTTATCGTAGTTTTAAAGGTTGTCTTTTTATTGATACTAAACAGTCCTTCGTTTGATGCAAAAAACACATTATCGCCAACTGGTTCTATGTCCATAATACGATAAGAAGGTATACCATCTTGCATAGTCAAAGTTTTGAATGTTTTTGATGTATTATCGAACAACTGAATACCTTTTTCTGTTGCAATCCAAAGCGAATTATCATCACCTTTTATTTGTGTTATTTTGTTTGAAAGCAACCCATCATCAATAGTTAAGTGATTTACAACTGCATCATTTTCTACCTGATAAACACCGTTTTTAAATGTTGAAACCCAAATAGCACCAGTTTTAGTTTCTATAATTGATTTAACAAAAATGGCTTTAGAATTATCCTTTATAGACTTTACGCTATTATTTTCATTGATAAAAAAAAGTCCATCTACCGAAGCATTGTAAAATGCGTTATATTTTTTTGAAAAGTGATTTGCATAAGATCGTTTTGGAATTACAACTTCTATTTTTTTTAAAGCATCATCAATAAAACCAAAACTTTTATAAGTTGAAATACTGTATTTTCCGTTACCAAAATCGATATCTTTCGCACCTTTAGTTTCATTTGCGCCTTCAGTTAAAGTCTCATTTTTTAAATTATAAATTAACGTTCTGTCTTCTTTTGAAATTACAGCAACATTTGATGGCTTTTCATAAAAAATATTCGAAACACGATATGCTGTATTATCTATGTTTTTTACTTTTCCATTATTAATGTTAATATGACCAGCATAACCCTTATTAGTTCCAAAAATTAACGTTGAGTCATTTAGCTTTTCTATTTGAGATACGCTTTTATCTGCCGATGCTAGATTATAGTTTAAAACATTAATATTGGGATAGATATAAATACCATCACCTTTAGTAGTTATCCAGAAATTATTGAAGCTATCTTTTAAAACTTTGGTAATGTATTTAGACGAAAAAAACGTGTTTAGAAGTACTAATTCTTGATTTTTTAATTTACAAATATATAGTCCGGAATCTGTAGAAAACCAGATTTGATCATTACTTAAAAAAACATGAACAATGTTTCTAGTCTCAAGTGCTTTTGGCAGTTTTATTTTTTGACTTTTCCCTGAAAGCACATCGAATCTAAAAAAATTATTTCTGTTGAATTGAGAGAAAAAATAAAATGCTAAACTATCGTTTTCGACAACATTAATTAGGCGCGAAATACCTTTTGGTCTTTCAATATTATTAAAAATTTTAACTGGTAGATATTGTTTGTTTTTAAACAGTAAATCGGTTTTTGCTATTTTATCATCTTCGACATATATATAGCCTGTTTTATTCTTATAAAGCTTACCAATTTCTACCTTTTTATTGTAGTTTTTTTTGATTGCTTTAGTTTCTAAATTAACCGAAAAAATATTGTGCCTAGTGGAAATTATTAATTCCGAATCTGTAACGATAAATTCGGCAAGTTGTCCTTTTAATTCTTCAGACAAATCGATAAAATGATGCATTGTGTTTTCTGAAACATAAAAGAATTGTCCCGATATATTATTGCACCAAACACGACCTAAAGCATCTTCAAAAGGTCCAAAGACGGAATTCCCTTTTTGTGATGGATGTGTAAAAAGCTGATAATTTTTACCATTGTAACGATAAAGACCTTTATCTGCAACAAGCCAAATAAATCTTTTAGAATCTTCAATAATATTATAAAATTCAATATCAGGAAGACCATCTTTTTCGGTTAAATGAAGTTTTGCTGGTTCTTGAGCTAATGCATTAATTGCAAAACATAAAAAAAAGAAATACAGCAATGACTTATTCATGAAAGAAAAATTTGCTTACAAATTAATCTTTAAAAATAAATTCAGGTGTTTTTTTTTCTGACTTGTCGTTTTTCTTTGCTGAAACTATTCAGGAAAATTATTCAAAGAAAGTGTTTCTAATTCTCCGTTCTCGTTTTCAAAAATAAAATAGGCCTTAAGCTCTTGTCTCGCATATAAGAAATCTGTTACCTTTTGTATTCCCATGGCCTGAAAAGCTGTAGCGTANGCATCTGCAGTCATACAGTTNTCTGCAATCACAGATACGCTCAAAATATTAGTTCTTGTTGGGTAGCCTGTTTTNGTATTAATGATNTGNGCATANCGNTTGCCATCTTCATCTACTTTAAATTTTCTATACGTACCCGAAGTTGCCATAGCTTCATCTTTNAGCGNGATGACTTTAGAATAGGATTGTTCACCTTCAAAATTAGGATCNTCAATTCCCACNTTCCATGATGTNTTTTTTTCTAGGTTAATACCTTTTACNCGTATTTCNCCACCNATNTCNACCAAGTAGTTCTNNATATTTTTACTTTCNANAAANTCACCAATAACATCAACTCCNTANCCTTTGGCAATGGCATTAAAGTCTAAATAAGAATTTGTGCTTTTTATTANTTTTTTATCCCTTAANCCCATTCTATTAAAACCAACAGTTTTCATCAAACTATCGATAGCTGTACTATCTATATTGGTTATTTTTCCTTCAGGACCAAAATCCCATGCGTTTACTACAGACCCAATAGTTGGATCGAAAGCACCTTCTGTTTCTCTATAAATACGTTTTGCAGTTGTAAACACGCGCTCAAAATGCTCATCAACTTCAGGAGATTCTCCTTTATTGATTCTAGAAATTTTTGAATCGGTCATATATGTAGACATAGATTCGTTTACACTTTTGAAAAGCTCATCAAACTGCTTTTTGAAATTTTCATCGTCTTCCGAATAGTACTGTATATTATAAGTAGTACCAAATACAGGACCGTTTATCTTTATATTCTTTGGTTCGCTTTCGCATGAAAAAAACGCAATAAGAATAAAAATAATGAGAAGCTTCTTCATAAATTTTTATGGAATAATATTAATTTAGGTTCATATCAATAACCTGAATTCCGTTATATTCAATAAGGTATTCTTCGTTTAAGTAAATAGGTAAATCCTCACCGTTTGGGTTGCCTAAGCCTACTCCTGCATAAAGTACTTTTGCATTTTTTTCAAAAGCGTGCTTTTTAAACGTTTCCATCCAAACCACATCAAAATTATTAGGGTTGTCTGGCAATATTACAGCTCTAACCACCACAAAATAGTATTGGCTTTTTTTATCGATACAAACAAACTGTGGATGTCTTTTTAGCTTACTATTTATGGCAATGAATTCAAAACCACGTGATTCTAAATCTTTACCAACATGATTCATCGCTAAGTTATGTATTTCTTGAGGTGTAAGGGCTTTGCTCATAATACAAAGATACAAAGTTGTTATTTAAACCTCACAAATTTTGCACTGCTAAAGGTGTAGTTTGAAACTGGAGTAATGGCATCGTCTTCTAACTCATACCAAGGAGATATTGTAGTATCTGTAAGATTCTTAACTAGGTGAACGCTCTGAGCCGGAGTGTTGCCTTGAAAAAGTAAGAATAACTTTTCTCCGCTTTCATTTTCCACTTCATCACATATCATCACAATATGCCCAGGAGAGCCACCTTTAATCAGCATATCACCAATTTGTAAATTTTTTGAATTAATAGGTTTCAACTCATTATAAAGTGATAGCGTACCAGAATACATATAAATAAGATTCAAGTACTTGTAAAAATTGTCTTTAGAATTGTTGGCTGCAGCCGTTTTATGAAAAGTTACTTTATTTCCATTGATTTTTGGTCGGTACCCTTCGGCATATTTTTTCCAAGAACAATAATGACCAGATGTAAAATTAAAGCCAATCTCATCTTTTCTATTGTTGTCCCAAAGGTATTCACTTCGTATTCTTATTAATGCGTCTGCGCATTGTTGCAAACCGTTTTTAGGCACGGGTACTTCAAGTATACCTATATGACCTCTTTGCCAAAAATATTCAGTGTCATCATAGTTTATAATCTTACTTCCGTAAGCTTTTAACTTGTAATTTCTAAGACACTCTTGAAAACTGCCTTTTGGGTAATTTATGCGCTTATAACCTTCCGGTACATTCACTCTAGATTTTATCGTTAAACTATCCTTATTGATTAAACTTGGAGTTCTTATGGTTGACTCAACAACACTTACCACTTGTTTTACAGGCTTAAATTGATAAGCCAAAACAACTACTGAAATAATTAATAATAAAACGAGTAAAGCTTTTTTCATATTAAGAAAAACGTTTGAACATTCTATTTTGTTATATAAAACTCAGAATTATTAATTTTAAGGCACTTATGAAACAGTTAATTCTTATTTTCTTACTTATTATTTTCTCATGTGAAGAAAACAAACCTAATCTACCAGATCCTTTAGAAGCCGGTTGGAAAGGTGAATCAGTTTGTGAAGTTATTGAGAACAGCAAAGAACTTAGAGTTTTAAAATGCACATTTGAACCTGGTGTAGGTCATGAAAAGCATTTTCATAATCCACACTTTGGTTACGCATTAAAAGGAAGTAAGTTCAAAATTAAAGATTACAAAGGCACAAGAGAAGTTAATGTTCCAACTGGATATACTTTTAAGAAAGATAGTATTACAACTCATGAAGTTTTGAATATTGGTGATAGTACAGCTGTTTTTCTGATTATGGAATACAAGTGAATTTTATTTCTTATCTTNTATANTGAAAAAGATGAATTATGAAAACTTCAAATCGCTTTGATAATGCTATCAAAAAATTATATACCGCTTTTCACAATAACACTCTAAATCCTGAAGATTGTAAACAATGTGCGGTAGGAAACATTTTGGATCACAAAGATAGTTGGAAACATCTAACGGACATTCATGGCTCTATACGTCTAAATTATGTTGGTTTGGTACATCAAAATCTTGGTAGAAAATTTAATGGTTATTCACCTTTAGAATTACTTCAAATCGAAGCTGCTTTTTTAAAAGCTTGCGGTTACGATTTAGGAAGGAGTTTCTGTCATAAACCAGAAAAACCAATGACAAAAGATATACTTTTTAAAGGCCTTTCTGAAGTGGTTTCAAAACTTTGTGAGTTAGATGGACAATCAGATGTGATGGATTGCTCTGAGCTATTTGACTTTAATGCTATAAAGCAAATGCTTTAGTTTGCAAATAGAAATAACAAAGCATTTCAATGAAATATGCAAAAAAACAGCCCATATTTCAAAAATATAGGCTATTCTAAATTAATTAAATTTATACATTAATAATAAGTGTATTCATATCTTAATGATTGACTTATGCTACCTCCCTCAGTCATATAAGTTCTTTCCATCACAGTAGGATAGCCGCTATTGTTATAGGTATACTCATAAGATATTGTTCCAGTTAATTCATCTGTATCAGAATTATATTCACTAGCAGCATTAATATTATTATTTGAAGATGCTCCTAATAACTTTCTAAAATAATCTGGTTTGACATTCTTAAGTGGATGATTTTTGTCATCATAACTATATGTCAAATAAGTCGGAGACCAAAAGTAATCACTATTTTCATATCGAGTCATATTACCATTTGAATCAAATTCCATAGTTTCCGTATTAGAGATATTATCTACATCATCACAATCTGAAAATTCTGCATCTTCATAATAGAAATGTCTAAATAAACTAACATTTTGAGTACTATCATCATATTCAAATTCAATTCTATCGACCTCAGGTAAATCATCGCTATAAGAAATATCTTGACAAATTTTTACAACTAAATCATTTTCATATTCTAGATAATCTATCTCAGTTCTAGTATCACCCCAAGCATCTAATTCAACCTCTGTGAATGAAACCATAATATTTTCTGAATCATATTCATAAGTTGTTTCAATTGATTCACCATAAATATTTGTAAATGTCATACTAGACACATTGCCTTCTGAGTTATACTCATAAGTAGTTGTCTCCTCAGTAACACCACTGCTTATTTTTTTAATTGTTTTAATTTTTGATCCATCACCTGCAGAAGGTGAATCATTGTCACTGTTTTCAGATGAGCATGACAAAATAATTGAAGATAAAGTAAAAAGTAATAGTTTTTTCATATTGTTAAATTTCAGACAAATATATAATTATATACAAATTACACAACTCAACAACACTCAATAAACAAAAAGCCGACTCTAAAAGAGTCGGCTTTTTGTTTTTTTATATGTTTGGCTTATCCACCAAAGTCGTCAAATCTAATGTGTTCATCTGGGATACCAAAATCCTCACCCATTTTCTGAACAGCTTGGTTCATTAATGGTGGACCACAAAAGTATAATTCGATATCTTCTGGCGCATCGTGAAGGCTTAGGTAATTATCAATAACACAGTTATGAATAAATCCTACGAAACCATCACCTGCTTCATCATTGATATCTTTCTTCACTTTCCAGTTATCTTCCTCAAGAGGTTCAGATAATGCCAAGTAAAATTTAAAGTTAGGGAAATCTCTTTCTAATTCTCTAAAATGCTCTAAATAGAACAATTCACGCTTAGAACGACCACCATACCAATAGGTTACTTTTCTACCAGTTTTTAATGTTTTGAATAGATGATACAAGTGAGAACGCATTGGCGCCATACCTGCACCACCACCAACATAAAGCATTTCACTTTCAGATTCGTTGATAAAGAATTCACCGTAAGGACCTGAAATTACTACCTTATCTCCTGGCTTTTGAGCAAAAATGTATGAAGAGGCAACCCCAGGATTTACATCCATCCAACCATTTTTATTTCTATCCCATGGTGGAGTAGCTATACGTACGTTAAGCATAATTTCTCTACCTTCTGCTGGGTAAGAAGCCATAGAGTATGCACGCTCTACCGTTTCATTATTCTTCATTACTAAAGGCCAAAGACCAAACTTATCCCACTCTGCTTGAAACTTATCTGGTGTTTCGTGCTCTTCAGGGTGAGCTGTAATATCTATATCTGAATATTTAATTTCACATGGAGGAATTTCGATTTGAATATATCCGCCAGCCTTGTAGTTCATATCTTCAGGAATTTCTACAACGAATTCCTTAATAAAAGATGCCACGTTATAATTTCTTACAACAACAGCTTCCCATTTTTTGATACCAAAAATCTCTTCAGGAATGGTTATTTCCATATCCTGCTTTACTTTTACTTGACAAGCCAAACGAGCACCATGTTGCAATTCTTTTCTAGAAAAGTGAGGTGTTTCAGTTGGTAATGCTTCACCACCACCTGATAATACATGACATTCACATTGGATACAAGTTCCACCACCACCACAAGCAGATGGTAAAAAGACTTTTTGTCCACCTAAAGTACTTAAAAGTGTACCTCCAGAAGCTACTTCTAATTCTTTTTCACCATTAATAGTGATCTTTACAGGACCAGATGGTGATAATTTTTGTTTTACAAATAATAATAGTGCAACCAAGATAATTGTAACCAACAAAAAGGCAGTTACTGTTGCTACTATAGTTCCGACTGTACTTGCTGCTAATAATATCATACTAATCTCTATAACTTGTTTGTGTTATCTGCTACGTTTAAGGTATTTTCAGTCTCTGTTTCAGACTTAACTTCATTTTCAATTACCTCTGTAGCTGCTGTTTTATCTTCTGATTTAGCTTCATCATCACCACCTGTTAACATACCACCAAAACTCATAAAACCAATTGCCATAAGTCCCGTAATAATAAACGTTATACCTAAACCTCTTAAAGCTGGTGGCACGTTACTATATCTAATTTTTTCACGAATTGCTGCAATAGCTAAAATTGCTAAAAACCATCCTATACCAGAACCTATACCATATACTGCAGATAAACCTAAAGTAGGTATTTCTCTAGATTGCATAAATAACGATCCACCTAAAATAGCACAGTTTACTGCAATAAGCGGTAAGAATATACCTAAAGAGTTATAAAGCGAAGGTGAAAATTTCTCAACCACAATTTCTACAAGTTGCACCATCGTTGCTATGGTTGCAATAAACATGATAAATGATAAGAAGCTTAAATCATAAGCAGCATATTCATCACCTAACCAAGATAATGCTCCAGGTTGTAAAATATATTGATCTAACAACCAGTTTAACGGTACTGTAATCGCTAATACAAAAATTACAGCAGCACCAAGACCAACAGCTGTAGATACTTTCTTAGATACAGCCAAGTATGAGCACATTCCTAGGAATGTCGCAAACACCATGTTATCTATAAATATTGATTTGAAAAATAATTCTATATGTTCCATATTTTTAAAAGTCTTCAGTTTTCAGTTTTCAGTCATCAGTAGCAAAACCTGCATACTGTAACTTATTTACTGGTTACTTAATTATTAATCTTCTATTAAGTCTTTATTTCTTGAACGTTGTACCCAAATAATAATACCTACAACTATAAGTGCCATTGGTGATAATAACATGAAACCGTTATTTTCATAACCTATGGAATATAGTCCTGTTTTTTCAATAGGGTCACCCAATACTTTAAAACCTAATAAAGTACCAGAACCTAAAAGTTCTCTAAAAAACCCTACTATTATTAATATTAAACCATAACCTGCGGCATTACCAATACCATCAAGAAATGATCTCCATGGTCCATTACCTAAAGCAAAAGCTTCAAAACGTCCCATGATAATACAGTTTGTAATAATAAGTCCAACAAATACAGATAGGGTTTTACTTAATTCATATGAGAAAGCCTTAAGTACCTGATCAACTATAATTACTAAAGCCGCTACCACTACAAGCTGAACAATAATTCTAATTTTAGAAGGAATGATATTTCTCATTAAAGAGATAACCACGTTTCCTATTCCTAATACAGCCATTACTGATATTGCCATTACTATAGACGCTTTTAATTGCGCTGTAATTGCCAGAGCAGAACATATACCTAATACTTGAATTGTAATTGGGTTATTATCCGCTAATGGATCTGTAATTAACTTGGCATCTTTTTTTGATAAAAGTCCCATATGATTATTTATTTTTTAATTTATCGAAATAAGGCTTGTAAAGTTTTAAGTCACTTTTTATCATCGCTGTAACACCATTTCCTGTAATGGTAGCACCAGCAATGGCATCAACCTCATTATCTGTTTTATCTAAGTTTTTAGGGTCTGCGTTACCTTTGGCAACATCAATTCCTTTAAAGACTCCTGAGTCATTTAATAGATGTTCTCCTTTGAAATCATCCATAAAGAAACGCTCTTTAATATTTGCACCCAAACCTGGTGTTTCTCCTTTATGATCAAAATAAGCTCCTTGAACCACCATATTTTCATCCATAGATACGAATCCCCAAATAGCGTCCCATAAACCTTTACCGTAAATTGGTGCTACATAAAAAGTCTTACCATCCTTTTCACCTATAAACAAAGGTAGTTGTCTAGGTTCACCAGCAGCTGCGTTAGACTTTTGCTTTTTTATATCTATTAGATAAGGCTCTTTTTTATATTCAGCCACATATTCATCACCTGTTTGAGTCTTTAAAATTTTTCCGTCAGCATCAACAGTGATAACGATTTGTTCTTTTATATACTTAGAAAAATCTTC
>PAJL01000058.1 GCA_002706045.1 Flavobacteriaceae bacterium | reverse complement strand
TATCATGTTTTGTCTGTGTTTTCCGGGATCAAAATCGCGCTTTGTGGCCAATATTTGAGCACAACGCATTCCGTAATCATGGAAAATACTGTAGTAATGACGCATCATTCTTGGTTGTCCAACTGCCGAATAAACTTGTCGTCTTATAGATTTATCATCAATTTTAGTATCTCCTAAAACTTCCATTCCTGCAATTGCAGAACCTGAGGACACTAGGATTACCATAATATCTTCTTCATATAATACGGCTATTTGGCGTACTAATTCTCTTAGAACTGGTCCTAAAATTCTATTGTCTTTATTTGTTAAAACGTTGGTTCCTACTTTTACGACCACACGTTTAATATCATCTTTCATTTTATTTGTTTTTTCCTAATTCAACCGCTCTATCAAACGCAGCATAAGCTGCATCTTGAATAAGTTGTTTTACATTGTTGTCTTCCATTTAGTCGATTGCTGCTTGGGTTGTACCTCCTTTAGAGGCAACTTTATCAATCCAACGTTCGGGTGAAATATCAGATTGGTTAAACAATTCAATAGCACCTTCAAAAGTATTGCTTACAAGCACTTTAGAATCATAGTCTGAAAAGCCCATTTTCTGAGCAGCTTCTAACATAGATTGCATAAAGTAAAATACATAAGCTGGTCCACTACCAGAAATACCTGTTGAGGCATCAATAAATTTTTCAGTATCTACATGGATAGACGTTCCTGTGGTATCTAATAGGTGTCTTACCATTAAAAGTTCTACTCGCGATATAGCTTTTGAACCTGTATAAGATGTAACTCCTTTACCAACTTTTGCAGGTAGATTAGGCATAGTTCTAATAACTTTTTTTATGCCCAAACCTTTTTGAATAGTGTCTATACTTACACCTGCCATTAACGATACAAATATTTGCTCGTTGTTGATTAAAGGTTTCATATCTTTAAATAATCCTTCGCAGTGATATGGTTTTACTGCTAAGAATATAATGTCTGATTTAGGTAAACCATCTTCAAGAGATGTGTATACATCAAACTTTTGAGTCTTTCTTAGACGCTCAATTGTGTTAGGATCTGTATCGTAGATTCTTAACTTTTGTTTTCCTAATAAAGAAGAATCTGCCATTCCTTCTGAATAGGTTAAGCCCATATTTCCGGCACCTATTACTAATACTTTCATAATTAAATTTTAATTAAACTTTACTTGTCAGTCGCTATATAAGCCACAAACACTGTGCGATAGTGCCAAATAGAAAAACAGATTTGAAGAATTTAGGAGTCTCAAACAATTCTTGCGAAATCTTAACATATTGAAAAGTAATAGGAGAAATATTTAGCAATATGGAAATTGAAGACAATTGAAAAAGGGTTAATTGTGACAGTATGTCGGTGACATATTGTAAGTTTTTCACAATTAACCCTATCAAAACACAATTGTTTTGTGTTGAATTTTAATTTTAATTATTTTTGAGCTAGACCTCTAGTAAGCCAACCTCTTTTATTAGCTGTTGCAATAGCGTATGGTGTTATCCAGAATAATCCAAAAGTATAAAAAATACTATAGGTGTAGGCCCAAAAACCTTGTAATGATTTATATCTATTAAAAAAGAATAATAAAGAGAAAGTAGATAAAATTAAAATAGTTATCAAAGTAGATCCTATAAATAGCAAAGGGTGAACTACTACAAAAAAGAGCATAAATATTAAAAATGGATAGCTCATTAACAATCTTGAAAATTGACTAATAAAAAGTAGTCTTATCCCTAATTTAGAATCTTGCCTGAAATTTGAGAATACATATTTAGCCATTTCTAGATTTTCACGTACGTTACTGCGTCCCCATCTAATAAACATTTTATAAAGTCCAGGATATTTTTCAGGGACATTAGTGTAGGCAACAGCATTACGTTGAAAAAGTACATGTTTACCTTGTTTTAAAATCATATTTGTCATGGCTCTATCTTCACCAATGTCTGAAGGCTGTCCCATAAACTTTTGATTAATCCATTCTGGTAGGCACTGCATTACAGCAGTTTTTCTATATGCAGCTAATGCACCAGGTGTACAGAGTACAGAGTTAAGATTGCTTTCTGCGGAACGCACAAATTCAAAACTCATTACAAAACTAACATCCAACATTTTAGGAAGCATCTCTTTTTTGTTATTCAGGACTCTAATGTTGCCCGCGACTGCACCACACTGTTCATTTTTTACAAAAGGACTAACTAAGTTTCTAATAGTATCTTCTGTAACAATAGAATCACTATCTACGGTTACAAAAATATCACCAGTTCCTACATTAAACCCACGGTACAATGCATGACGTTTTCCTTTGTTTTCTGGTTGTTGAAATATATCTAATCTGCTACCTAATTCCTCTTTCGCCTTCAGCATCCAATCCCAAGTGTCATCTAAACTTCCATCATCAATTGATAATAATTGAATTTTTTCTTTAGGGTAATTGCTTTTAGTAAGGCTTATTAAGGTATCATATACTTGTTTACCTTCGTTGTATGCAGGAACAATTATTGTACAAGTAGGAAGCTCATTGTCTTTAACTGACTTTATAGGTTTGTACTTAATGTAGTTATACCCTGTATATAAAAAGAAAAGTGCTCTGTAGATGAATAGGGCAGTTGCGATGATAATAAATGTGAGACCAAGAGTAGATGCTCTTCGTTCTGCATTGAATTGTTCAAAATCTCCATGAAACACTGAGAAAAAATAAATTCCGATAAGAATTAAAAAAAATGTACTTATCAGAACTGTTCTATTTTGCGGGCTTTCTGTTTTTCCTTTACTGTGGAAAAACCCATTTAATTTGTTAATAGATTTTTGAAAGAAATTTTTTTCTTTTTTTGGAAGGGTATTTTTTGAAGTCATATAAGAGGTATTAAATTAGATATATACTCTATCTACGCTCTTAAAATGTCTCCGGACTTTCATAAACTGTTATTTAAGATAACTTTATAATAACATTATGATTTGCAAAAAATAAAAGTTTCCAAAAAGATATTCTTTTTGGAAACTTCAAAATATTTAATGATTGTTAAAAGAAATTAATCTTCCTTTCTATTATCTCTAGGTTTTCTATCGTCTCTACGATTATCTCTATTGCGATTATCACGTCCACGATTATCTCTGTTACCACCTTTATTATTGTCACGCTTTGGTCTATCTTGCCAACCTTCAGGTTTTGGTAAAATAGCTTTACGAGACACTTTTTCCTTCTTCGTTCTTGGGTCAACACCGAAGTATTTTACATCAAATACATCTCCCATGTTTACNACATCAGATACATTTTCTGTACGCTCCCAAGCAAGCTCACTTACATGTAATAAAACCTCATTTCCTGGTGCTTCAGTATATTCTACAACAGCTCCAAAATCTAACATTTTAATTACTTTAACTTCGTAGATGCTACCAACTTCTGGCTTAAATAACATGGCATCGATACGAGCTAAAACAGCATCTATTCCTTCAGAACCAACACCTAAAATTTCAACAATTCCTTCTTCTGTTACAGGATCTTCGTTGATAACGATAGTTGTTTCTGTTTCTTTTTGTAACTCTTGAATATTCTTTCCGCCAGGTCCAATAAGTGCTCCGATAAACTCGTTAGGAATACGTCTTGTTACCATTTTTGGTGCGTGACCTTTAACATCTGCATTAGGCTCAGAAATAGTATCTGTTAATTTTCCAAGAATGTGCATACGACCTTCCTTAGCTTGGTTTAAAGCGTTTACTAAAATCTCGTAGCTTAAGCCTTTGATCTTAATATCCATTTGACAAGCAGTAATACCGTCTTCTGTACCTGTTACTTTAAAATCCATATCACCTAAATGATCTTCATCACCTAAGATATCAGATAAAACAGCATAACGTTCACCATCAGAAATTAATCCCATGGCGATACCAGATACAGGTTTAATCATTTGTACACCAGCATCCATCAATGCCATTGTACCAGCACAAACTGTAGCCATAGAAGAAGAACCATTAGATTCTAATACTTCTGAAACTACACGTACTGTATAAGGACAATCATCAGGAACCATACGTTTTAAAGCACGTTGCGCTAAGTTACCATGACCGATTTCACGACGAGAAGTTCCTCTCAAAGGTCTTGCTTCACCAGTTGAAAATGGTGGGAAGTTATAGTGTAAATAGAAACGCTCTTCACCTTCTAATGATGGGTTGTCTACAACATTAGCTTCACGAGATGTTCCTAAAGTAACGGTTGCTAAAGCTTGAGTTTCCCCACGCGTGAATATTGATGAACCGTGTGTAGAAGGTAAGTAATCTACTTCACACCAAATAGGTCTTACTTCTGTAGTTTTACGACCGTCTAAACGGATACCTTGTTCTANTACTAAGTTACGTACNGCTTCTTTNTGTACTTTACTAAAGTATTTAGAAACCAATCCACCAACTTCTTCAAGTTCCTCTTCAGTATATTCTGCTTTTAAAGCTTCTTTTACTTCAGAAAAAGCTAAACCTCTATCGTGTTTTGACGAAGCACCTTTAGCAATGTCGTAACATTTTTCGTAAGCAAAAGCTTTTACTTTCTCTAATACAGTTTCGTCTTCTGGCTCAGGCTCATAGTCACGAGTTTCCTTTTTACCAACTTGAGCAACTAAACGTTTTTGAGCTTCAATTTGAACTTTAATAGCTTCGTGAGCAACCTTGATTGCTTCAACCATTTCTTCTTCTGAGATCTCGCTCATTTCACCTTCAACCATCATCACAGAATCTTCTGAAGCACCAATAACCATATCGATGTCAGACTGTTCTAATTGAGATAAACTAGGGTTGATAATAAATTCTCCATTAAGTCTAGCAACACGTACTTCTGAAATAGGAGTTTCAAAAGGAATGTCACTTAATTGAATTGCAGCTGATGCAGCCAAACCAGCTAAGGCATCTGGCATAACATCTTTGTCTAAAGACATTAACTGAATCATAACTTGAGTTTCAGCATGATAATCTTTAGGGAATAATGGACGTAACACACGATCTACGATACGCATTACTAAAATTTCTTCAGTGCTTGGACGTGCTTCACGCTTAAAGAATCCACCTGGATAACGTCCTGCAGCAGCAAATTTTTCACGGTAATCTACCGTTAAAGGTAAAAAGTCTACGTTTGCAGCTTCATAGTTAGAAACTACAGTACAAAGTAGCATGGTTTCACCCGATTGTACAACAACAGAGCCATGTGCCTGTTTTGCAAGTTTTCCGGTTTCAATAGAGATTTCTCTACCATCACCAAGGTCAATGACCTCTTTGTAAGTTTTTGGAATCATAAATTTTTAATTCAAGTACTAAAAGTTTTTCCTGTTAGTACAAAGTTAAACAAAGGTCGTTGTGTTGTTGTGTGTAGTTGTTGTTTTTTGACCAATGAAAAACCGTATTTAGCTTCTTCAGTTCCGATGGTTATACTCGTTCGAAAGCGAGTTGATATAAATGAAAAAAAGAGGCGCGAAGCCTCTTTTTCTGATTATTTTCTTAATCCTAATTCTTTTACTATTGCACGGTATCTTAAGATATCCTTTTTAGTTAAGTAATCTAGTAAAGCACGACGCTTACCTACTAACTTTACCAGAGAACGCTCAGAGTTAAAATCTTTACGATTTTGTTTTAAGTGCTCTGTTAAGTGGTTAATTCTGTAAGTGAATAATGCAATTTGTCCTTCAGCAGAACCCGTNTCGTTCTTTCCTTTACCGTGTTTTGTGAAGATTTCTTCTTTCTTTTCTTTTGATAAATACATGCTAATATTATTGTAAATGATTTTTATGTACTCGAAAGTCTTTCTTTCGAGCGGCAAATATAATGTTTTTTTGTCATTTAGTATTTTTTTCGTAACTTTTTATAATTGATTTTTGAGTTTATGGTTTTGTAAATCAATAGCATCCCCTTGCTAATCTGTGGCTTTCAATAATTATTTTAAAATTATANGTATGAAAGTTTCAAACCCTCAGCGGAATTTCTTCAACGCTTTTGACGTCCTAGAACGCATTTTTAATAATACATATAATGGTATTGCTATAGTAAACCTTGAAGGNGATTGGTTAAAGGTTAACGAAAGTGTNTGTGATATTTTTGGNTATACCAGATGGGAACTCTTCAATATGGATATTAATAACATCATATATATTGAGGATTTAGGTGTACATCAAAAGAAATATGATAAACTGGTACGAGGAAAAATTGATAAATANCGTGTTAAGCAGCGCTATTTTCATAAGGANGGTTCNGTAATTTGGGTGTTAATNTATGTGTCTCTTGTGTATTTTAAGGAAGGTAGACCACATATGATATGGCAGTTTACGGATATTACCAAAAGGCAAAAAAGTCAGTATAAGTTAAAAGCTATGCTTAGTGTAGCCCAAGAACAAAATGAACGGTTAACTTCTTTTGCAGATATTGTTACACACAATCTAAGATCTCATTCAGGTAATTTGGCAACACTATCAAGTTTTTTGGAAGGCGATATATCTAATCTTCAAACCAATGAAAATTATTTGTTGCTTAAAACAGCAATTGAAAATTTACAAGAAACTGTATCTCATTTAACGGAAGTAGCAAAAATCAAACAAATTGAACCTTCTAAATTAAAAAATCTAAATCTATATGATTACATAGAGAAAGCTATGTATAATATTATTGCCTTAGCACAAAATGCTGAAGCTACTATATATAATGAATTACCTGACGATATTTTTATTAAAGGAATTCCTGCTTATTTAGATAGTATAGTTTTAAATTTTCTTACGAATGCAATAAAATATAGATCGGATAAAAGGCCTTTGGTTATAGAACTAAGCACGGAAGTAGATGAAGAATATGTAGCTCTGAAAATAAAAGATAATGGATTAGGAATTGACTTAGAAAAGTATGGTAAGATGTTATTTCAGATGTACAAGACTTTTCATAATAAGGAAGATTCTATAGGTTTAGGGTTGTTTATTACAAAGAACCATATAGAGTCTCTAGGAGGCAAAGTGATTGTAGAGAGTAGGGTTGATGTTGGTACGGAGTTTACCATTTATTTTAAGAAAGGTTTAAGAGTCGATTAATGATTNGAGGTCATCTTTTGTTTATTTGAACTCTTTTTAACNTGNTGTANTNTATAATTTTACATGCATGAAAATGCTATANCCTCAAAGTAAGTTNCCCAACACTTACGATGCTTTAGAGCAAGTTTTTAATGATACCTACAACGGAATTGCTGTTTTAAATTTAGAAGGAAGTTGGCTAAAAGTCAATGACAGCCTTTGTAAATTATTAGGTTATTCTAAAGACGAGTTATACAATATCAGTGTTAAGGATATTGTCTTAAAAGAAGACTTAAATGTTCATGCCAAAAAATATAACAAGCTAATAGAAGGTCAAATTGCGGACTATCAAGTAGAGCAGCGTTTTTTTTTCTAAAAGTGGAGAAATCATTTGGATGTTGATCTCAGTTTCTTTGAATAATAATGAGCATGGCATTCCACATAGAATGATATGGCAATTTATTGATATTTCTGAGCGAAAAAAGAATCAGCAAAAACTAAAAATGATGTTCAATCTTGTCCAAGATAAAAATGAACGACTAAATTCTTTTGCGGATATTACTACACATAATTTAAGATCACATTCTGGCAATTTAGCAACATTGATAGAATTTTTAGAAACAGATTTTCCTTGGATAAACGATAACGATAATTTTTCAACTTTAAAATTAGCAGCTCAAAATTTACAAGAAACCGTTTCCCATTTATCTGACGTTGCTCAAAGTAAAAGAGTGATTAATAAAAGCGAAATTGAAGATTTAAATTTATTCGATTATTCCGAGAAGGCAATCTATAACATAACTGCTTTAGCAAAAAGTACGAATGCTATAATTTTAAATAACATTGATAAAAATCATCATGTTAAGGGCATTCCGGCATACTTAGATAGTATAATTTTAAACTTTCTAACTAATGCTATAAAATATAGATCTGAAAAAAGAGCTCCTCAGATTGAATTGACCTCTAGTATGCAAAAAGATTATGTTGTATTGAATATAAAGGATAATGGTTTGGGTATTGATATGAAAAAGTTTGGAGATAAAATATTTCAAATCTATAAAACCTTCCATTGTAATGATGATGCCAGAGGGATCGGATTATTTATTACTAAAAATCATATTGAATCACTAGGCGGTAAGGTAATTGTTGAAAGTAAGGTGGATGTGGGCACTGAGTTTTCTGTCTATTTTAAAGGAGGAGGTTTAGAAGATTGTTAAATTTTTTGTATTTTACAAATAATAATCCCTTAAGAAAAAAGTTATAGCTTATTAAGCTAGGACTTTTATTAACCTCAGTTAATAAGAATATTAACGAAAATATGTATGCCTAAAAACTTCAAAAAAGTTGAGGATATTCTTTATGGGAAAATCTTTAACCATGCTAAAGGGGGAATTTCAATCGTAAGTTTAAATGGAGAGTGGGTAAAAGTAAACCAAAGTCTAGTTAAACTGTTGGGTTATTCTGAGGAAGAATTTTATTCTATGACATTTCAGAATATAACCCATAAAGATGACCTTGAGAAAGATGTTAACCTTATGCATCAATTGCTTAATGGTTATATGGAAAGTTATCAAATTGAGAAGCGTTATTTTCATAAAGATGGTCACATCGTTTGGGCTCTATTATCAGTGTCGTTAGTTAAAGATGCTCAAGAAAAACCAATGTATTTTATTTCCCAAATAGCAGATATATCAGAACAAAAGTCGGCATCTTGGAGATTTCAATTTTTAATGAATATAGTAAAAGGGCAAAATGAAACTTTGAAAGATTTTACATATATAGCTACACATGATATTAGAACTTATGTAGGTAACTTGTTTTCAATTTCAGAATTTCTAGAAGAAGAAAATCCAAATTTATCCTATAGCGAAAACTTTAAGATGTTAAAAGAATCAATTTCTAATTTACATGATACTATAGAGCATTTAAGACAGATAAAAATAGACAAGCCTAAGCATGAGCATAATTTAAGTAGCTTAAAGCTAAACGACTACATAAATAGAGCTACTTATAACGTAAATGCAATTGCTAAAAAAGAAAATTGCTCTATTCTTAATAATGTAGATCGCAATGTAATGGTAATGGCTACTGAAGCTTATCTAGATAGTATCATACTTAATTTTTTAACTAATGCTATTAAATATAAATCTCCTAAACGTTTACCTGTTATAGAAATATCTTCAGAAATCAAAGATCAGTTTATTATTTTAAAAATCAAGGATAATGGAGTTGGTATGGATTTATCTAAAAATGGATCAAGATTATTTACTTTAAATGGAACATTTAATAATCACCATGATAGTAGAGGTATAGGTCTTTTTATTACCAAAAATCACATTGAAAGTCTAGGCGGAAAAATTGAGGTTGAAAGTACGCTAGATAAGGGAACATGTTTTTCTCTATATTTTATCAGAGCATAGAATTCAGTTTGAGATTAAACTTTTTTTAGTTGTTAAGGTCTTAACAGTATATTAACAAAAAAGCGTAATCATGAAAAAAATTAATTCAATCAGCACATTTTTATTTAGTTTCCTAGTATTAAGCTTGGTTTTTACTTCGTGTAGTGAAAATGAGGAAACAATTGAGACCGAAAATCAGCTAGAAAACACTTTAGAAGTTCAAAGATCGGCTGAGATAGATCAAATTGATAACATTTTAGGAGATCTAATTATCGAAGTTTATGAAGATCAAGAATCAGATTTAGCTGATAGAACAATTCAAGCAAATAATATACCTAGTTGTATTACAATTACTGTTGTAGCAGAACAAAACTATAGAGCGATAACAGTGGACTTTGGTACTGATGGTTGCTTATTCAATGGTCACTTATTTAGAGGGCAGATCGTATTTGATTACACTAGAAACCCAGAAGCTCAGCAAATTACTATAAATTATAATTTAGTAGACTTTTACTTAGATGCCAAGAATATTATAGCAAGTCGCTCTATTCTTAAAGAACTATCCAATGAAAATGGTAACCCTCAATTTACGCACGACTTAAGTATTACAGTAATTTGGCCAAATGGAGTTCAAGCTTCAAGAGAAGGTACTAGAATTAGAGAATGGGTAGAAGGTTTTGGTTCTGGTACTTTTTCAGATAATGTTTTTGAAATAACTGGAAATTGGACCGCAACTTTTGTGAATGGGAATACACATACTTACGAGGTTATTACACCCTTGCGTAGAGAAATTGGTTGTATTTATTTTGTGAGCGGATCCTTTGATGTACAACGCACCAATTTTGGTGGGCTTTTTGATTATGGAGAAGGAGAATGCGATAATCAAGCAACCTTTACGTTTAATAATGGTGAAGAAATAGGTATAACATTAAACTAAATAATAAAAAAAAGAGAACCAACTGGTTCTCTTTTTTTGTTTTAAGCTCTCAAAGGTTGATTCTTTATCAAATCAATATAGAGGTTTATTTTATTTTTTAGGTCTCTACGGTGAGATATGAAATCTAAGAAACCGTGCTCTAGTAAAAATTCTGAAGTTTGAAAACCTTCAGGTAATTCTTTTCCTGTTGTATCTCTTACAACTCTTGGTCCTGCAAATCCAATTAAAGCGCCAGGCTCAGCAATATTGATATCACCTAACATAGCAAAAGATGCTGTTGTACCACCTGTGGTAGGGTCAGTACATAAAGAAATATAAGGAATGCCTGCATCTGCTAATTGTGCAAGCTTTACTGAAGTCTTAGCTAACTGCATTAGAGATAAAGCAGCCTCCATCATACGAGCACCTCCAGATTTACTAATAATCATAAAAGGTGTTTTCTTTTTTAGAGCATAGTCTGCTGCACGTGCAATTTTTTCACCAACAACACTTCCCATAGACCCACCAATAAAGGCAAAGTCCATACAAGCAATCACCAAATCTTGACCTTTAGATTTACCAACAGCACAGCGTACTGCATCTTTAAGATTAGTTTTTGCTTGAGCTGCTTTTAAGCGTTCTGGGTATTTCTTTGTGTCGACAAACTTTAATGGGTCTTTAGAATTTAAGTCAGCATCTAGCTCTTTAAATTCATTATCATCAAAAAGAATTTCAAAATATTCTTTACTACCTATTCTAACATGGTAACCATCTTCAGGGCTAACGTAAAAATTCTGTTCTAATTCTTTTGTGTCTATAATTTTACCAGTCGGTGATTTGTACCACAGACCTTTTGGGGTGTCTTTTTTTTCTTCGGTAGAAGTTTGTATGCCTTTATCTTTTCTTTTAAACCAAGCCATATAAATTTTTAGATTTTGGATCCTTTGACAAGTCTCAGGATGATTTTTGATTAAGAATTAAAAAATAACCTTAATCGAGTTAGTTATTCAAAAATTTAAGTCTACAAAATTACGATTTTATTAATTACAACTCAAAAATTGAAAAAACTATCTGAACATTCTCATTCGATATAAAATGAAAAACCCACTAAAACTTTGATTTTAAGTCCTAATGGGTTTTTAAATTATTAAGAAACTTCTATAATGTATCTACATTATTTAAATCTTCGAATGCTTTTTTAAGTCTTTCAACGAAAGCTTCTTCGCCTTTTCTTAACCAAACACGAGGGTCGTAGTATTTTTTATTAGGGACATCTTCGCCTTCTGGATTTCCTATTTGAGTTTGAAGATAATCACTCTTATCTTGTACATAATCTCTAACTCCGCTTAAGAAAGCCCATTGCATATCTGTATCAATGTTCATTTTTATAACACCATAGCTTATACCTTCTCTAATTTCTTCTAGAGTAGAACCAGAACCACCATGGAATACAAAATCGATATGGTTATGACCAACTCCGTATTTTTCAGAAATATAATCTTGAGAATTCTTAAGGATTTTTGGAGTTAATTTTACGTTACCTGGTTTATAAACACCATGAACATTACCAAAAGCAGCTGCAATAGTAAATTGATCACTTACTTTACTCAATTCTTCATAAGCGTAGGCAACTTCTTCTGGTTGGGTGTATAATTTAGAATCGTCTACATCTGTATTGTCTACACCATCTTCTTCACCACCAGTAATACCAAGTTCAATTTCTAAAGTCATGCCCATTTTGCTCATGCGCTCTAGGTACTGTTTACAAATCTCAATATTTTCTTCGATTGGTTCTTCAGAAAGATCAATCATATGAGAACTGTAAAGAGGTTTTCCTGTTTCTTCAAAGTGCTTTTCGCTAGCATCTAATAAACCGTCTATCCAAGGTAATAGTTTTTTAGCACAATGGTCNGTATGCAAAATTACAGGTACTCCNTAAGCTTCTGCCATATGATGTACATGCTTAGCACCAGCAACAGCACCAGCAATAGCACCTTTCTGATCTTCATTACCAAGACCTTTACCTGCATTAAATTGCGCACCACCATTTGAAAATTGAATGATAACAGGTGCATTTAAAGATTTTGCGGTTTCCAAAACACCATTGATTGTGTTAGATCCAATGACATTTACAGCTGGTAAGGCAAAGCCTTTTTCTTTAGCTAATTTGAAAATTTCTTGAACTTCTCTACCTGTTGCAACACCAGGTTTAATATTGTGACTCATAATTTTATGATTGAAAATTAGATATCAAAAATACGATTTTTAACCTTAAAATCAGGTGGTTTTTATAATAAGATTTAAGATAAAATATCGAAAACGTTGTAGAAAGTAAGGGGTGTTTCTTAGGCTTAGAATGGGTAATTAATACCAATATTATAAACGGCATTTCTGAAATTGTAATCCGTAAACCATCGATTATTTTCTTCTAAAGCTGGGTTATAGGTTTTAAAACCGACATCAAATCGTAAAACGAAGAAATCAAAGTCATAACGAAGACCAAACCCTGAACCTATAGCAATATCTTTTAAAGAACTTAAACCGTCAAATGTAGCGGCCTCTTCAGTAACGTTATCCATTACATTCCAAATATTACCAGCATCAACAAAAAGAGCACCTTTAAAATTTCCAAAAAGGCTAAAACGTTGCTCGGCACTTAAATGAATTTTGAAGTTAGCTTCATTAAACTCGTTTGTGGTTCTAGAGCTACCAGGTCCTAGGTTATAGGCTCTCCATGCACGGTTGTCGTTTGGTCCTCCTGCAAAGAAACTTTTAGCAAATGGAATACTATTGGAGTTGCCATATGGAATGGCTATACCTGCGTAACTTCTAAAGGCAAAAATGTTATTTCTTCCTAAGTCAAAGTATTTTACGTAATCTATTTCAGTTTTAAAATATTGCGAAAAAACTACACCCAAAGCTTCATAATTGCCATCCTCATTTTTTGGCAAGCCTAATAAACTCGAAATATTAGAAAGTGTATTACCAGCCAATTCCACTCTCCATCTAAAGACAGAAAAGTCATTNTCGAAAATATTTTGACGTCTATCTTTTTTGTATGAAAAACTGGTAGAAAAAATCAGGTTNTTTTCAGTNAANCTATCCTTACGTTCTTGTATATTGTTTACTATAATATAATCATCTTCATTTGGGGATAAACTCGTATCTCCTGAAAGCACATCACTTATAAATACGTCTGCTGGTGAGAATGGGTTTGTAAGTTCCGGGTCTTCTAAACTTTCATCATTACCTATATAATTTATGTTTCTCGCTATGTTATTTAGTCTGCTAAAAGAGTTGGTATAGACACCAAAATAATTATTTGTATTTAGGTTTTTTACGTATTGAACATTAAANAACTCTAAATTATTTGTNACTGTACGAGATGGATACCANTTNTAACTTAAAACACCAGATAGCGTCTGCTTGTCCAAACCAATGTTTTGCTGACTAGTGGCAGAAAGGCTAATAACTGTACTAGGNGACATATATTTNGGGATAATTTTGTCCGTGTTAAATGGGGTAAACAGTCTAGGGATTGTCAATCGTATNTTGCCTCCNAANTCATTAATGTCAAAAAAGGTACTTCTATTGTCTGAAGCNTCATCAGAAGCTCCAATAGCAGCAATACCATTCAATTCTAAAGTTTCAGCACCTCTAAAAACATTCCTGATTTTTAGTCCTGTACTGAATGAAAACCCAATAGTCTGAATATTACTTTGTGTAACATCAAAATTAAAACCTAAATCATATTTTTTTCTTGGCGCTAAATATATGTTTGCGGTTAAGGTTGTGTCATTTTCATTTTCAACATATTCTACGCTAGGNTAAGTAAACATCTGTAAGTCGTTGAGGTATCGTGATGTTCTGCTTCTAGCTAAATCGCTATANATATCACCTTNGTTTATNAAAATNGCATCTGTAAGTGCTTTGGGTCTAAATCGTAATTTTTCTTTGCTATATAAGGTGTAATCTTTATAAACGGTTGTGTCTTTAATGGCTTTGAACCTATTGTCGAAATTATCATCAGTGAAAATATTAACCTCTTTAATTTTGTAAGCTTTAAAAGGAACCGTAGCCGTTGAGTCATCTCCTCTTATCCTTCTATTTGAGATTATAATATCAGTGTTGATTTTTTTGTTGGTATTAATGGTATCCATTTCGTAACGGATATAATCTTGTCCGAAGTAATAAAAACCCGAATTTCTTAGATAAGTATTGATGCGATCGCGCTCAGCTTCAAAATTATTTTCGTCATATTGCTCACCTTTTTTTAGTAAGGATGCCTTCATAAATTTTGGATAAAGCGAATCTATACTAGCACTACTAATTACTGGATTTAGAGAGTCTAAAATATAAGGTGTGTTTCTTGTAACTTTATAAGTCACTTTAGCCTTTTTATTACTGTCTTTTTCAACTTCATAGTTTACCTCATTATCAAACCAACCTTTACTGAAATAATATTTTCTAAGGTTAGTTGCTGTTTTTTCTGTTTTATCTTCATTAAAAATCACAGGAGCTTCACCAGTACGTTTCAGCCAACTATTGAAGTTTTTTCTAAATTCTATGTCTTTGTCGAACTGTTTCTTAGATAATAATTTGGTCTTCCATTTTACTTTAGAAGAATCACTTAAAACTTTAGCTTCAATTATAGAATCTATGTTAGGTCTTGCTAAATTGTAGATATGCAGCCTAAGAGGAAAACTAAAAAAACCATTTACACCTGTATTGGTTTTTTGGATGACGATATTATTAATTTGCTCATCAGTAGTTTTTTTATCGTCTTCAAGAATAGTGTTTTCGATTATAAGATGTTCTCCTTCTTTAACACGTTTTACAACGCTACAAGAGGTAAAAGAGATAATGATAGAGGTCAATACAATACATTGACAAATTAGCTTTTGTCGTTTAGAAAATGAAAATGTACCTGTTGGAAAACTCAAAAGTTACCGCTTTAAATTTTGATAATGTATTGGTAAACAAAAATAATACCATTGTAGCTTAAAATTATCGGACTTAAATAAATATTAAGCTTAAATAATTTCAAAAAGGTTTACTTTGTAATTAATAAGCAAAGAAAAGATATTTTAATGTTATCAAAGAACCAAATAAAGTTAATTAAGAGTTTAGGTCAAAAAAAAAATAGACAACAATTGGGTTTATTTACGGTTGAAGGTATAAAAGGTATCAACGAGTTTCTTGATTCTGATTTTGAACTCGAAAGTCTTTTTACAACAGAATTGATTTTTGATACTTCTGCAAACAAAACAAATGAGATTTCAGAAGTAGAGCTTAAAAAAATATCATCTTTAAAAAATCCTAATACAGCTTTAGCGATTTTTAAAATTCCAAAACCAGTTCAGCCTTCTAATGATGGATTAATAGTGGTTTTAGATGATGTTAGAGATCCAGGTAATTTAGGAACTATTATTCGTCTTTGTGATTGGTATGGAGTAGAGGATTTGGTATGCAGTAAGGCAACCGTAGATTGTTACAATTCTAAAGTGGTACAAGCAACCATGGGATCTTTAACACGAGTAAATGTGGTTTATTTAGATTTGGAAGATTATCTAAAATCNCAAAAAAATANTTTTGGCACATTTATGTCNGGTGAAAATATTTACACAACAAATTTGCCCGAAACAGGTGTTNTAATTTTAGGAAANGAGGCTAACGGGATTTCCGAAAACATAAAATCTATGGTTGAAAGAAAAATAACCATNCCTCAATTTGGGAAAAACCAAACTACTGAAAGTCTTAATGTAGCTAACGCTACAGCAATAATTCTAAGCGAATTTAANCGACGAACTATTGAAAAGTAAAATTAATAAAGATACCTCGAGTCTGCATTTTGGCAACATTGCCTGTCCAAGGACTATTAGGGTCTGCATCTCTTACAATTTCATCATTCATGGCAAAAACACCTCTTATTGAAGGTGAAAATTTGAANTATAATAGGTAGAAATCAATTCCAAAACCAATTTCATAAAAATAGGTGGTTTTGGTCATTCTAAATTCCCCAACACTATTATCGTCTGGGTTATCTTGATTGCTAGATAGGTTTAGAGCCATGGAAACTCCACCAACTATAAAAGGTTTAAAGTTATTGACGCGTTTAGTAGAAGCCTTAATTAATAAAGGAATATGAACATAAGTAGATTTTACTTCGCGTAATAAATCCGAATTATTATACTCCATACCCTGAAAATAACTTTCAGAATATTGTAAATTCCTTGTTGTGAAAAATACACCCGGTTCTAATCGCAGGTTAAAATAATCATTGATTCTCACGTCACCAATAAGACCTAAATGAAAACCTGTGGTTTTGTCTACAAGAATATCTTCTCGGTTTTNATTATACTGAAATTTGAAATCATAACTGTTGAAACCTAAAAAATAACCCCAAGACAAAGGTTTCATGTCAATNTTGTCAACACTATTAGCAACTCTTTCCTTTGTAAATAATTGTGCAGATGTACTTTGAAATGCTAACAGAGATATTATTAAGATGGCAATGTGCTTCATACTATGCTTTAGATGCTATGTAAATTGTAGCCACACCCATAGTTTGTGGCTTGTCTTCGACATTTATAAACCCAATTTTTCTTAAAATATTGTTCAAAGCTTCACCATAAGGAAAAACAGATGCCGATTCACTAAGATATTTGTACGCAACTCTGTCTTTAGAAAATAGTTTTCCTATTGTAGGTAAGATAAATTTCGAATAAATACCNTAACCAAATTTATATAAAGGATTAGTTGGTACAGAAGTTTCTAAAATAACAAATCTACCGTTTGGCTTTAATACTCTTAAAATTTCAGAAAGCCCCTTTTCTAAGTTTTCAAAATTTCTAACACCAAAAGCGACGGTAATTGCGTCAAAGGTATTATTATCAAAAGGCAAGTCTTCAGAATCACCAATAACCATAGAGATAGTGTCGCTAAGATTTTTTGAAGCTACTTTTTTCCTACCGACTTCTAGCATGCCGTCACTGATATCTAAACCAATTATTTCCTTAGCATTTGTAGAAGTGAGGTTAATAGCTAAGTCGCCGGTTCCAGTTGCAATATCAAGTATATTTTCAGGTTGAGTTTCAGCAACAAGCTTAACTACTTTTTTGCGCCATTTTACATCAATTCCAAATGAAATAACACGATTCAATCCATCATATTCATTAGATATTGTATCAAACATTTGGGTAACCTGAACCTTTTTGGATTGGTCACTATCTTTATATGGATTTACTTTTTCAGCCATTAAAATTTTTTTGGCAAATATATGCATAAGTTATAAGTACTTAAAGCGGACAAGAATTTATTGTTTTCAAAACAAATTGACTTATAATAGTCCAAACAAAATGAAAACAGTTAAGAGTTTAGCTACAGTTGCAACTTCTTAGTATATTTGTCTATCTTTTTAATAATTAACAATGAAAATAATTATAGCTGGTGCGGGAGAAGTTGGATTTCATTTAGCAAAATTATTATCCTACGAATCACAGGAGATAACACTTATTGATACCAATAAAGGAAGTCTGACTTATGCAGGTGAGCATTTAGATATTAAAACCATAAAAGGAGATGCAACGTCAATAGCCATTTTAAAAGAAGGGAGAATTGACAGTGCAGAGCTCTTTATAGCTGTAACATCTTCTGAAACAACTAATATTACAGCCAGTGTATTGGCTAAACAATTGGGTGCTAAACGTACCATTGCTCGTATTTCTAATACTGAGTTTATTGAAAATAAAGAAGAGGTTGGGTTTTCTAAATTCGGGATAGATGAATTGATTTCACCGGAAGCCTTGGCTGCATCTGAGATTGAATTATTATTAAATCAGTACGGTTTTAATGATACTTATGAGTTTGAAGGAGGAGCTTTAACAATGCTTGGATTGCGTTTGTCAAGAACCGCAAGTTTTGTTGATAAAACAGTGAAAGAAGCTGCTGAATTATATTCTGAATTACATTTTATACCTATTGCAATTCAGCGTTATGCAACGCAATATACTATAATACCAAGAGGTGATACCATTTTTAAAGAAGGTGATAAGGTTGTTTTTATCACTTCTGAAGGTGGTGATGAAGAGCTATTCAGACTTTCAGGAAAAGTGAAAGTAGATATTAGAAATGTAATGATTTTAGGAGGTAGCCAAATAGGTCATAAAACAGCTAAAGATTTATGTGCTAGTAAGTTTAATGTAAAACTTGTAGAAAGNAAAAGAGATACCGCAGAAGATTTNGCNGAAGAATTNCCTAATGCACTTGTTATTTGTGGTGATGGTAGAAATGTAGACATTCTTGATGAAGAAAATATTTCGGATATGGATGCTTTTATTTCTGTAACCGGAAATTCGGAAACCAATATTATGTCTTGTCTCCTTGCAAAATCTAAAGGAGTAAAGAAAACCATTGCTTTAGTAGAGAATATGGATTATTATCAATTATCTCAATCCATTGGTATAGACACCTTGATTAACAAAAAGCTGTTAGCAGCGAACAATATTTTTAGATACATCAGAAAAGGTGAGGTGGTTGCTATGACTAAGCTTACCAATATGAATGCTGAACTTCTTGAATTTGTTGTAAAACCAAATTCTAAAATCACTAATAAGGTTGTAAAAGATCTTAATTTTCCAAGGTCTGCTATTTTTGGTGGTGTTATTAGGGATGGTGAAGGTATAATTCCATTAGGTAGCTTTAAGATTGAGGCTGGAGATCGTGTTGTAGTGTGTTGTTTACCACGCTCTATTTCTGAAGTAGAAGCCTTTTTTGCATAGATATTATGTCTAGAATAAAACTCAATTATAAAATCATTTTCCATTTTTTTGGACTACTTCTGTTGTTCAATGGTGGCTTTATGCTTATAGCGACATTGATTAGTCTTATCTATGATGATGGAGTTACCCTCAATTTATTTTTAGCAGGATTAGCGACACTTTTAATTGGTTCGTTTGTAATGATAGGTACAAGAAACCATAGAAAGGAGATGAACAAGCGTGAAGGTTATATGGTGGTAGCTTTTGGGTGGATAGTTATGTCGCTTTCAGGAACTTTACCTTATTTGGTAACCGAATCTATACCAACTTTTACAGGTGCCTTTTTTGAAACAATGTCTGGTTATACAACCACAGGTGCTAGTATTCTCAATGATATTGAAATTATTCCAAAAGGTGTATTGTTTTGGAGAAGTACAACTCACTGGATTGGAGGTATGGGAATTATCGTATTAGCAATTGCTATTTTGCCGTTATTAGGAGTAGGTGGAATGCAGTTATTTGCTGCTGAAGCTCCTGGGCCAAGTGGTGATAAATTACATCCTAGAATTACAGATACTGCAAAGCGTTTATGGTTAATATATGTAGGCTACACAGCTGCGGAAACTATTCTTTTACAAGTAGCAGGTATGTCTTTTTTCGACGCTATCAATCATGCATTAAGTACATTGTCAACTGGTGGTTTTTCTACAAAAAATGCAAGTGTAGCGTATTGGAATGATAATCCAGCAATACAGTACATTATAATATTCTTTATGTTTTTGGCAGGAACAAATTTTGTCCTAAGCTATTATTTATTCAAAGGGAAAGTAGCCAAAATTATTAAAGATGAAGAGTTTAAACTCTACTTTAAGTTTATAGCAATTTTTACGGTTATTGCTGCTTTATTGATTTATTTCAGGGCAGATGTTTCTATCTCATCTATAGAACACCCTATGGTTTTAGGAGAATTTGAAAGTGCATTTAGACATGCTTTATTTCAGGTATTAACAGTAATTACAACAACTGGCTTTGTGTCTGCGGATTATACGTTATGGACACCATTTTTAACGGTTTTCTTTTTTGGCTTAATGTTTTTAGGTGGATCTGCAGGAAGTACATCTGGAGGTGTAAAAGTAGTGCGACATTTAATTTTGATAAAAAATGGCTTTTTGGAATTTAAAAGATCATTACATCCTAATGCTATAGTACCTGTACGATATAATATGAAGTCTATTTCTAAAGACATTGTATTTAACGTTCTAGGTTTCTTTATACTATATATGTTATCTTTTATTGTTGGTGCGTTGGTATTCTCTATGTTCCAAATGGATTTTGAATCTGCTATAGGGCTCTCGGCCTCAAGTTTAGGAAATGTAGGTCCAGCATTGGGACAATTTGGGCCAGTAAATAATTATGCTGCATTACCGCCTTTAGGACAATGGTGGGCATCATTTTTAATGCTTATTGGACGTTTAGAATTGTTTACAGTGCTTATTTTGTTGACGCCTTTTTTCTGGCGTAACAGATAAATTTAATTTTTTTTCAAAAAAATAAATTTACAGCTAGCCTATATTTTTACTGATATTTCATTGGTTTTTGATTATATTTTTTGTTAAGCGCTGTAGTTCAGTGTGTAACATTTTTTGTAGTTATGCGTCATATCTGTGTAACCAATTAAAATAATCAATCATGGAATTAGTATTAAATCAAGAATTAGAATTTGTACCAGAACCCATTGAGGTGTCTCAAAACTCATCAAGAGGATTATTAAACTCTAATTACAAATCTGTTGTGAAGCACAACTTTAGTAAGTCTACAGCAAAATCTGTTTTCGGAATTAGACAGCGAATTAAGTCTTCCCAATTTAATAAAGTAGATCACGTAGCAGCACTATTAAAACTGTCAGTTTTTGCTACAATACTTATAGCACTATTTTAAAAGAATAGTTATATACAAGACCTTTTAACTGACACTTTTTTAAAGTGTCTTTTAGTTTAGACCTTTCACTTTTTAAGTTCTTTTGTTATGTCATCAAATTCAATGCAGGTTATAAACTTTAACAGAAACCAACTTTCTCAAAGAGAAAAGTTTAAGTACACACTTGGTGGTTATAAAGAAGGGAAAACAACCGAATATAATTTACCTAAAGCTACAGTTAAGCAGCTTAAAAGTATTAGGAAAAGACTTGTAGAAGAACGAAAGATAAGAATGTTTAAAGTAATACTAGTTACAGCTATTATTTTTTTAATGCTGTTATGGGTATTCTTATTTTCTGCAGATGGATTTGTTCAACTATTAACCTATTAATTATAAAAAAAAGCTATAATGATATAACCTCATTATAGCTTTTTAGTTTTTTTAGTATTGAAAAAGAATGCTTAGCTTAAAGCTTCTTTAATACGTTTTATAGCTTCTTTAATATTATCTTCTGAAGCCGCATAAGAAATACGGATACAATCAGGGTTTCCAAAAGCTTCTCCTGTAACTGTAGCTACATGAGCTTCCTCTAGTAAGAACAAAGACATATCAGAAGCATTGTTTATCGTTTTTCCTTTTATGGTTTTTCCAAAGAAAGCAGAAACATTAGGGAATACATAGAAAGCTCCTTCTGGTTCATTGGTTTTAAAACCATCAATTTCTCCTAGAAGATCAAGTATTAATTTTCTACGTTCTTTAAACTTATCAACCATATATTTTACGCTAGAAGCAGGTGCTTCTAATGCNGTNATAACAGCACGTTGNGCAATACANTTGGCNCCACTGGTAACTTGGCCTTGTATTTTATTACAAGCTCTAGCAATCCAATCTGGTGCACCAATGTAACCAATTCTCCAACCTGTCATNGCAAATGCTTTAGATACACCATTCACCGTAATAGTTCTGTCGTACATATCTTCAAACTGAGCCATNCTAAAGTGACCACCAACAAAATTGATGTGCTCATAAATTTCATCAGAAACCACATAAATNTTNGGNTGTTTCTGAAGTACATCAGCTAANGCTCTTAATTCATCTTCNCTATAAACAGATCCACTAGGATTACAAGGAGAACTGTACCAAATCATTTTGGTTTTTGGGGTAATGGCAGCTTCTAATTGTTCGGCTGTCATTTTAAAATCATTATCAATAGACGTTTTTACTTCAACAGGTACACCGTCATTTAGTTTAACAATGTCGCTGTAACTTACCCAATAAGGACAAGGTAAAATAACTTCATCACCTTCATTTAGCATAACAGAAGCAATGTTGTATAATGCCTGTTTAGCACCAGTAGAAACCACTATNTGAGGTAATGTGTANGAAAGATTATTATCTCTTTTGAATTTTGTAATAATAGCTTCTTTAAGCTCTACATAACCATCAACAGGTGTATAGCTGTTGTAGTTTTGGTTTATAGCTTCAATAGCAGCTTCTTTGATAAAATCGGGAGTGTCAAAGTCTGGCTCTCCTAAGCTAAGTCCAATAATATCTTTTCCCTCGGCTCTAAGCTCTCTAGCTTTTGCTGCCATAGCAAGGGTGGCTGAAGTTGATAGATTATTAATTCTATCTGATAGTTGATTCATGTTATAATTTAGTAATAGAAATTATGCTTGCATTGCTGGTTGCATTCCCATTTCTTTTAAAAATCTAAAGTGCGCAGCAATTGCTTTTCTGGTGGTTTCGTATTCTTTGTATGGTAAATTGAATTCTTTTGCAGTGTCTTTTACAATCTTAGCTATTTTCCCATAGTGAATATGACTGATATTAGGAAAAATATGATGCTCTACTTGGTGATTTAATCCACCAGTATACCAGTTGATTAGCCAGTTTTTAGCGCCAAAGTTTACTGTGGTTTTTAATTGGTGAATAGCCCAAGTGTTTTTCATGGTACCATCTTTTTCTGGCATTGGCATTTCTGCTTCATCCATAACATGCGCTAATTGAAAAACAACACTCAATATTAAGCCTGCTACATAATGCATAATGAAGAAGCCGATTAGTACTTTGTACCATGCTAAGTCAGTTAACAAAATTGGTAAAACAATCCACATAGACACATAGATTAATTTAGAGATTACCAATTTGCTCCAGTTTACAACAGGATTAGGTAATTTTCCATAAGACAATTTACGTTTCATGTAACGCTTCATTTGTTGCCAGTCTGTTGTAATTGCCCAGTTTATAGTTAATAAACCGTATAGTAAAATAGAATAATAATGTTGGAATCTGTGGTGTTTGTGCCACTCAGCATGTTGGGAGAATCTTAAAATTCTACCAGCTTCTAAATCTTCATCATGACCGTGGATGTTTGTATAAGTGTGGTGAAGTACATTGTGTTGTACTTGCCAGTTGTATACATTACCAGCTAAAATATAAATNCTACTTCCCATTAATCGGTTTACCCATTCTTTATTTGAGAAAGAACCATGATTACCGTCGTGCATGACGTTCATTCCAACTCCAGCCATTCCAATACCCATGACTATTGTAAGTAATAGTTGTGCCCAAGTGGGAATATCTAATGTTAATAGTAAAAAATAAGGCGTTAAAAATAAGGCAAACATCACTACTGTTTTTACCCAAAGTTGCCAATTCCCTGTTCTTTTAATGTTATTCTCTTTGAAGTAGTTGTTAACTCTTTTGTTAAGGGTTCTAAAGAATTTTGCAGAATCAACTCTAGAGAATGATAATGTTTGTTGTGCCATTAGTCTTTGTATTTAATAATATAACGTAAGGGATTAAAATACATTATATGGGCTTCAAAGATAGTTAATAATTAAAATGCAGCATTATTAATGCGTATTAAATTATCCACATTAAAATTAAGTACTTTTGCCAAAAAGTATAAACCATGGAATTAGTTCTAAAATATTTTCCTGATTTAACAGATACACAAATCAATCAATTTAAAATGTTGGAAGATTTGTATAAAGATTGGAACTCTAAGATTAATGTTGTTTCAAGAAAGGATATTGACGAACTTTATTTAAGACATGTGTTACACTCTTTGGGTATTGCAAAGGTGATGAGGTTTACAGATGGTTCTTCTATTTTAGATGTTGGTACAGGTGGTGGTTTCCCTGGTGTGCCATTGGCCATTATGTTTCCTAATTGTAAATTTCATTTGGTAGATAGTATCAATAAAAAGCTAAAAGTAATTAATGCTGTAGCAGAATCTATTGGTCTAGATAATGTTAAAACAACTCACAGTAGAGTGGAAGCTATTGATGAAACTTATGATTTTATAGTAAGTAGAGCAGTGACAGCAATGCCAGAATTTACAAAATGGGTAAAAGGAAAAATTGCTAAAAAGCAACAAAACGAATTCAAAAATGGAATCCTTTATCTTAAAGGAGGGGATTTAACAGAAGAATTACAGCAATATACAAATGTAAAGGCCTATTTGCTTTCAGATTATTTTGAAGAAGATTTCTTCGAAACAAAAAAGGTAATTTATTTGCCTTTGAAATATAAATAGATATAAACTTATCATTGAACCAGAATATCAACTTATTTATATTCAGGTTCAATGAAAGTTGAATTTAATTCACAAAAAACTTAGAGGTAAATACTGAATTATCAGTGCTGGTTAAGTTGATGATATACATTCCTTTTCCAACGTTTATATTGATATCAGTACGATTTTCTAATGCTATTGTTTTATTGAAAACAATCTTTCCTGTAGTGTCTATAACAGTAATGTTAGCATCTGTATAATCATCAGAGATCAAAACTAGGTTATTTTCAATTACAGTTTTTTCCAATCTAAAATTGTGATTATTGATTTCAGAGATATTTAAAGGAGGAGTTAGAATTTCTGATAGAGCAAAAGCAACATTATTTTCAGTTAGTTGTAGATGGTACTCGTTATCATCAGGTAAAAAAGTATTATCAAAAGGAGTTAAATCTGTTGTGCCTCTACTTGCTAAATTGATACTGTGATGCCAATCAATATTGTCCCCACTTGCTTCATTTGTGATTTCTAAAGCTAAAGCACTCACAGTAGGTATAAAGCTAAACTTATCTATTTGTAAGGCATTTATAAAATCTGTTGCAATATCACTCCCAGTGCCAGGATCACCAGTTAGAGCAGATAAACCGAATAACCCACCAGGAGCACTATCTACACCGTCAAAATTTGTTGTTCCAGAATCGGCTGTAGATTCCAAATTTGGTACTACAGGCGGAATAAGCGGAGCAAAGAAACGACTGACTTGTTGTGGAGTTCCTGCGCTTGGTGTCATATTTAATTCAATATCTACATTAATAGTACCAATAGGTGAACTTACAGGTATAGTAGTGTCAGCAATTACAAATCCATTTGTCACGGGAGTAATGTTGTCTTTTGCTAGATAAGCACTCCCAATACCACTACCATTTACAATAGCTACATTTCTAACATTCTCTGGAAAGCCTGAAGCTGTTAAACTGTTAATGTCATTTTCTAAGATAGTTCTGAATGGATGAGGTTCTGGTAACGTTAATGCTGGGTCAAAAGTGTAAGCATCAACACCAGATAAATGAGCTTCAAGATGATCGACTAATAATTGTCTTGCTGCAGACGACTTTAAAAAGCCGTTAATCAAAGGCTGTAGTTCAGTAACAGGACTTAATGCGTTATTAGCTAAAAAATTCAATTGGTGTTGTAAACCGATAGGAACATTCGCTCCATGATGAGGAGAATCGAAAGAGATATACAATCTGGTATCTGCATCTAAAGTCTGATTTTCCATATAATTTAGAGCATATCTGGTAATAATGCCACCCATACTTGGGCCGATAATTACATTTTGTTCAGGGCTATTGCTAGCTTTAGCAGTATTTATAGTTTCAATTAATTCAACCAAAACCATTGCATTGCGTTCAATAAAGTCAGCTCCACCATCAATAGTGGCGCCATCAGCAGTTCTTATGTAGGTTGGGAAGTTTAAGATTACAATATCAAAACCTTCCACGCGAAGGAGGTCTGCTAAATTTTCGGTTCCTGAAGTGCCTTCAAAATCCAAAAGATCATAAATTCCAGTTATATCTCTAGTGTCGCCTGGATCAAAACCATCAACTAAAATGATTGGTTTATCTAAAATGTTATCTGAACTTAAGAATATTTGATACTCACCTTCACCAGGATAGTTAGTAGATTCTCCATATAAAGATAAATCTGGAGTTATTCCTGAAGTGATGGAAACCTGAGAGAAAATTAGTGAGGGTAATAAAAATAAAAGTGTAAAGTAGCTTTTTTTCATGTTGGAACATTTTGATTAACAGCTTAAAGGTACAAAGATTATGTATGCAGATTGTACTTTTCATTTATGAATTTCAATTCGCAATAAAAAACCCTTAAAAGAAAAATATCCTTTAAGGGTTTTAATTTTAGCTGTTTAGAAACTTATCCTAAAAAAGGATATCTATAATCCGTTGGAGTTACAAAAGTTTCTTTTATTAATCTTGGAGATACCCAGCGTAATAAGTTTTGAGCACTACCAGCTTTGTCATTAGTACCTGAAGCTCTAGCTCCACCAAATGGTTGTTGACCTACAACAGCACCAGTTGGTTTGTCATTAATATAGAAGTTACCAGCACAGTTCTGTAACGCTTTTGTTGCTTGATCAATAGCGTATCTATCCGTTGCTAATATGGCACCAGTTAGAGCATATTCACTAGTTTCGTCTACTAATTTTAAAGTTTCAGAATATGCATCATCTTCATAAACATATATAGTAATTACAGGGCCAAATAGCTCTGTACACATTGTTGTATACTTTGGGTTAGTCGTTAATATAACTGTTGGCTCTATAAAGTAGCCTTTAGATTTATCATAACCACCACCAGCAATAATTTCGGCATCACTTGCAGATTTAGCTTCATCAATATACTTAGCAAGTTTATCGAATGAGCCTTCGTGTATTACAGCAGTAATAAAATTACTCATATCTTCTGGTGATCCCATTTTAAAAGATTTTAGGTCTTCTAAAACAAAATCCCTAACCTCGTTCCAAATACCTTTAGGAATGTAAGCTCTAGAAGCAGCACTACATTTCTGACCTTGAAATTCAAAAGCGCCACGAGTTATAGCAGTGGCTACTTGTTTTGGGTTTGCTGTTTTATGTGCTACAATGAAATCTTTACCTCCAGTTTCACCAACAATTCTCGGATACGTTTTGTAGTTGTGGATATTATTACCAATTTGTTTCCATAATTCTTTAAATACAAATGTAGAACCAGTAAAATGTAACCCTGAAAAATCTGGACTAGCTAATACGGTATCGGTAATCATAACTGGGTCACCAAAAACAACATTAATAACACCATCAGGCACACCAGCTTCTTTAAATACATCCATAATAACTTTAGCAGAATAAATCTGGCTGTCACTTGGTTTCCAAACCACAACATTACCCATTAATGCCATACAAGCAGGTAGGTTTCCTGCAATAGCTGTAAAGTTGAAAGGTGTTACGGCATATGTGAAACCCTCAAGAGGTCTGTATTCAACACGGTTCCAAGCATCACTTGTACTTTCTGGTTGTTCCATGTAGATGTCAGTCATATACTGAACGTTAAATCTTAGGAAGTCTATCAATTCGCAAGCAGAGTCAATTTCAGCTTGATGAATTGTTTTAGATTGAGCAATCATAGTTGCTGCATTAATCTTTGCTCTATAAGGGCCTGCAATTAATTCAGCAGCTTTTAAGAAAATACCAGCACGTTGTTCCCATGTTAATTGAGACCATGCTTTACGTGCTTCTAATGCAGTAGAGATAGCGTCTTCAACATGTTTCTTTTCAGCTACATGGTATTCGCCTACAATATGTTGATGGTCGTGAGGAGGAGACATAGTTCTGGTATTTCCAGTTTTAATATCTTTTCCGTTAATGTATAGAGGCACTTCAACTTTACTATTGAATAATGATTTGTATGCTTCGGCTACAGCTTCGCGTTCTGGAGAACCTGGAGCATATGACTTAACAGGTTCGTTAACTGCAACAGGTACATTAAAGAATCCTTTTCCCATAATTGTCGTTATTTTTAAGTTTAAAATTTAAGAGCAGTAAAGGTACAATATTTATAATAGAATATAGGTTACAATCATTACACTTCTGAGACGTATAAAACTATATTTTTTGTAAGTTGTTCTCTCAATTCTAGTCAATTGAATATGGCAAAAAATGATGCATTTATTTTAACGCTGGCTTATCCTGAAACTATTGTTTCTCATGCAGAAGAATGGTATTCTAAATTTCTCAGGTTCTTTTTCATTGGGAATAAAAATCACGTAAGAGCAGGTCATGCAGCTTTAGTTCTTATTAAGAAGTCTACAGGTGTGTTAGAATATCACGATTTTGGACGTTATATCACACCTTCTCCTAATGGAAGAGTAAGAGGAAAAGAAACCGATTTTGAGCTTCATTTTCCTTTGAAGGCTATGATTAAAAACGATAGAATTGAGAATCTGGACGAAATTCTAAAGTTTCTAGCTACTAATCCTAAATTAACTCATGGTGATGGTAATTTATATGCTTCTGTTTGTGATGCAATAGACTATAATTTGGCTCGGAACCATATAAATAAAATGCAATCCGTAGGTTTTATAAGGTATGCTGCTTTTATAAAAGATGCTTGTAATTGTGCAAGGTTTGTGACGGATACATTAATAGCTTCTATTACCAATTCGAAGATAAAAAGAGATTTGAAACGTTCTAAATGGTTTACGCCTAGTACCATCGGAAACGTGGTAATAGCAGATACCGAAAATGATGTTTATGTTGTTTCTGAAAAAGGTGAGATAAAGGAATTTAAATCATCTGTGAGTAAAGAAAATAGGAGGTTGTTTTTAGATACACTGAAAGGTTATAGTCCGAGTGTAGTCGGAACTATTAAGCCTAAACACAATGACGAAAAAGAACATCATGCACAGTGGCTTGGTGGAATAGCGGCAGGAGCTTGGTTTGAGCTTTACAGTTTAAATCATGAATTTCAATATAGGTTCAGGCGTATTTCACCTTACGGAAATATTGATTGTGATGGAATTTATAAAATTTGTTCAACTGATTTTGATATAGATGCAGAATACAATTTTGTGCATTACTCAAACTGTCTGTTCTTTCAAATAGAGCAAAAGTCTAAAATCTACAATTTTGAATTCTTGAAAAACTATAATAATTAGTTAAGTGCAAATGGAGCACTCAATTTAAAAGAAGGAATGTAAACCTTAAATTTGCTGGCTTTGGTAAAGTTAACCATATTGTAGTGACCTTGCATTGCTCCAAAAGGAGAAGTTAGTAAGCAGCCAGAATTATAAGTATGAGATTCACCGGGTTTTAAAACAGGTTTTTTACCAATAACACCTTCACCTTCAATAATTTCTTCATTATTTAAGGCGTCAAGTATTTTCCAGTGTCTTGAGTTTAATTGGACAGAATCTTTACTTTGGTTTTCAATAGTTACTTTGTAGCCAAAAGCAAAGTGCACTTTATAATTCTTATAAAATGTACCTTCAAAATTGGTTTCTACCGAAATTTTAATCCCGCTTGTAACTTGTTGTACCATTAATCTTGTAAAATTGTATGCTAAAATAGCATATTTTTTGAATGAAGCACCATAAAATCTGTTAAGTAGTGGTGATTTTTAACATTTTACGAGATGCAAATGCTTCTAAGGTTTCAAAAAACGAAAAAATTGACGCTTCATCTAGCAGGCTATTGATGGTAACCATCCTAACGAACTCCTGATTCCTGAATTTCCCAAACCCAACCATTAATTCAGA
>PAJL01000057.1 GCA_002706045.1 Flavobacteriaceae bacterium | reverse complement strand
AACAATAGCACGGTTTTTAACTAAATCTACAATTCCTTTGAAATCAGCTTCATCACCAATATTCATTACGATTGGAACTGCATTAGAACCCAACATATCTTTAACTTGTTGACAAACTGCCATAAAGTTAGATCCTTGACGGTCCATTTTATTTACGAAACCAATACGTGGTACTTTATAATTATCAGCAAGTCTCCAGTTAGTTTCGGATTGTGGCTCAACACCATCAACAGCACTAAATAAGAAAACTAAACCATCTAATACACGTAAAGAACGATTCACCTCAACTGTAAAGTCAACGTGACCAGGAGTATCGATAATGTTAAAATTGTAATCCTTAGTTTCAGGTAATGGTTGTGCATTTTCCATAGGGAATTTCCATGTACAAGTTGTAGCAGCAGAAGTAATTGTAATACCTCTTTCTTGCTCTTGCTCCATCCAGTCCATAGTAGCAGCACCATCATGAACCTCACCAATTTTGTGAGATACACCTGTGTAATAAAGGATACGCTCTGTAGTTGTTGTTTTACCTGCATCAATATGTGCAGCAATACCTATATTTCTTGTATATTTTAAATCTCTTTGTGCCATCTTTTATTAAAATCTAAAATGTGAGAATGCTTTATTTGCTTCAGCCATTTTATGAGTATCAACTCTTTTCTTAACGGCCGCACCTTCTTCTTTAGCAGCAGCTAATACTTCTGCAGCTAAACGTTGTGCCATAGATTTTTCGTTTCTTTTACGCGCATAGCCAATCAACCACTTCATTGCAGTTGAAACTTTACGGTCTGGACGAATTTGCATTGGAATTTGAAATGTAGCACCACCAACACGACGGCTACGTACTTCTACGTGAGGCATCACATTAGATAAAGCTTCTTTCCAAATTTCTAAAGCTGTTTTTTCGTCATCATTTTTTTTCTCCTCAACAATATCAATTGCATCGTAGAATACTTTAAAAGCTACAGACTTCTTACCATCCCACATCATCATGTTAACGAAACGAGTTACTAACTGATCGTTGAATCTTGGATCTGGTAAAAGCGGTCTTTTTTTCGCTGCTCTTTTTCTCATGTCTTCTTCTTAAAGTTTTTTAATTACTTCTTAGGGCGTTTTGCACCATACTTAGATCTACGTTGTGTTCTACCCGCAACACCTGCTGTGTCTAAAGCTCCACGAACGATGTGATATCTAACACCTGGTAAATCTTTTACCCTTCCACCTCTAACCAATACTATCGAGTGCTCTTGTAGGTTGTGACCTTCTCCACCGATGTATGCGTTAACCTCGTTTCCGTTTGTTAAACGAACCCTTGCTACCTTACGCATTGCTGAGTTTGGTTTCTTAGGTGTCGTTGTATAAACACGAGTACATACACCACGTCTCTGAGGACACGAATCTAAAGCAGCCGATTTACTCTTCTTGGTTATTTTGGCTCTTCCTTTTCGTACTAATTGTGAAATTGTTGGCATATATTTCTATATAAAAATTTGTTAACCCTCACTTTTGAGGGCTGCAAAGGTAGAAATTAAAATGAATAATTCAAATAGTAGTAGATTAAATTTACAAAGAATCTTTAGTTTTGATTTTCACATATATAGAAAGGTCTATTTTTACGTTGTAATTAAACAAAACAAATCGTTACTTCTCATTCATATTTTTAGAATAGAAATTGCATTGAATAAGCTCAAACATTTTCATTTAATAATAAACATAATCGCTTTAGCTTTTACAAGCCTGATGAGCGGACAGTCCGTTTTGTTAAAAATTGAAGGCGAAAATAAAAAAACCTCTGCTGTTATAGATTCTATTGGCTATGCAAAGTCTTTTAAAAATTATCAAAATATTGAAAAGGAAATCAACCTTGTTAAAAAGAACCTGACAAGGTTAGGATATATAGACACAACAATTGAAGATATCTCTAAAGAGAACGACACCCTATTTGTCGCTCAGTTTTTCTTAGGAAAGAAAATTGAACGTATTAGAATTTACTATGACAATAATTTTGATGAAAATTTACTCCGTGTCCTTAATAACAAAACAGACGATAATTTCTTTGAACTAAATATCAATGAACTTGAAAACACTTTAAACCAACTAAATATTGAAATTGCCGAAGAAGGTGACCCTTTCTCTACACTTCAGCTTACAGAAATTTCTAAGATGAATTCAGAAATGATTTCAGCCAAACTAAAAATTGTCACTAATCAAAAACGACAAATAGATCATATCATAGTAAAAGGCTATGAACAATTTCCAAAGTCATTTTTAAAAAGGTTTCTTAAGATAAGAAAAGGAAAATCGTTTAATCTAAGTTCAATAAAGCAAAAAGTTGATTTAATTGACAACTTAAGATTTGCTAATAAAATTCGGGAATCCGAAGTCTTATTCACCAAAGACTCTACAACTTTATATTTATATATTGAAAAAGTAAAGTCTAATAACTTTGATGGTTTTTTAGGATTTGGCACAAATGAAAACACGAACAAACTAGAATTTGATGGCTACTTAGATTTGAGGCTTATTAACAACTTGAATTTTGGTGAATCGCTAAACCTATATTATAAAAGCGACGAAATAGATCAACAAACATTTAGAGTTGATGCCGATTTACCATATTTATTCGCCTCACCAGTTGGACTGCAAGTTGGTTTGAAAATATTTAGAAAAGATTCAACCTTTATAACCGTAGATCAATCCGCAAAGCTAAATTATCAGATCAATGCACAACATAAAGTAGGTTTTGGTATTACAAATATTAATTCAACAAATCTATTAGACAACGATACTGATATACTCAATGATTATTCTAAAAACTATTTTACTGCCAATTACAACTTCACAAAGACCCAGTACTATGATAGATTGTTTCCAATTAATTTTTGGTTTGATATTTCATCTGGTTTTGGAAACAGAAGTAACGCCTTTGGGAAGGAAACACAAACAATGCTTAATCTAGAAACGTATAAAATATTTAATCTCAATCCAAAGAATAGTATCTACACGAGATTTAATGGCTCACTACTCTCTTCTGACAATTATTTAGATAACGAATTATTTCGCTTTGGTGGCATTAATTCCATTCGAGGTTTTGAAGAAAATAGCTTGGTTGCTAATTTATTCGGAGTTATAAATACCGAGTACAGGTACCGACTAAGTAACGGACTGTATGTGCATTCTGTACTAGATGCTGCATATTTTGAAAATAGTTTAACGGATGCTAAAGAAAAATTATTTGGGTTTGGCTTTGGATTTGGACTCTTAACTAATTCTGGATTATTTCGATTAAACTATTCAAGTGGAAAAACTGAAAATCGTCAATTTAGATTATCCGATTCTAAAGTCCATATAAGTTTAACAGCAACTTTTTGATTGGGATTACATACCTTTGTGCTCATGAAAAACGAAACTACAATTTTTGGCATAAGAGCTATTANAGAAGCTATTAAATNTGATGAAACTCTAGATAAGGTTTTTATTCAGAAAGGGTTAAAAGGCGATTTATTTCAAGAGCTAGAACAACTATTACGCTCAGAAGGTATAAACTCTTCTTATGTGCCTGTTGAAAAACTTAACCGTCTTAGCAAAGGCGGAAATCATCAAGGTGCAGTCGCTCAAATATCTCCTGTCGCATTTCATAACTTAGATGATTTAGTTTTAGAAGCTATAGAATCTGAAAAAGCACCTTTATTTTTATTACTTGATCAGTTAAGTGACGTCAGAAATTTTGGTGCTATAGTTAGAACAGCTGAATGTACTGGAGTCTCAGGAATCATCATTCAGAAAAAAGGAGGAGCTCCTATTAATGGAGATACTATAAAAACAAGTGCAGGAGCAATTTTTAAAATTCCTATTTGTAAAGTAGACCACATAAAAGATGCCGTTTTCCATATGCAGTCATCCGGAATTAAAGTTATTGCAGCAACCGAAAAAGCTAATGATTTTATTTACGATGTATCGTTTAAAGAACCTTGTGCCATCATTATGGGTTCTGAAGGTAGAGGTATTAATCCTTCTGTATTAAAGGTCGTAGATGAACAAGCCAAACTTCCTATTTTAGGAGAAATAGAATCTCTTAATGTATCTGTTGCTTGCGGTGCTTTTCTCTATGAAGCTGTGAGACAACGCTCATAACTAATAAAAATCACCTTTTATCTTCAGACTTTTTGAAGATATAATTGATTGTTGTTTGAGAATTATTGTAGGGCTCATTTTCCTCTATATTATCTTCTTCAGGTAAAATCTCAATAAAATTTCCGTTTTCATCAAAATGTTTCATAAACGGATCTTCTTCTTCGTTATAATCTGGCTCTTCCCATTTATAACGTTGTGGTTTAGCTATCTGCTTTCTAAAAATTAACGCAAATATTAGTCCTGTAATTAAACCTCCTAAATGACCTTCCCAAGACATTCCATCTCTTATAGGAAACACATACCAGATCATGCTTCCATATAAAAAAATCACCATTAAAGACAAGGCTATCAATCGATAATGTTTTGCAAAAATTCCTTTGAAAAATATAAAACTTACCAAAACATATATTAACCCACTTGCACCTATATGATTTCCTCTGTTAGCAATGAGCCATGTTAATGAACCAGACAATAGGATACCATAAATTATAACTTTCCATGCTATCTTATTATAGAAATAAAATAAGGCCATGGATAGTATAAACAGTGGAATAGAATTGTTGTACAAATGATTAATATCACCATGCAAAAAAGGACTCGTGAAGATGCCAAGCAACCCTTCTAATTCTTGTGGTCTAATTCCAAAAGATTTAATACCATAATCTATACGTACTTGATACCAAAAGACTAACCAAACTGTAAACAGTATAAGTACAGGGTATAAAATAACACTTGTTGAATATTTAAATTGTTCTGACGACATATTGTTTCACATCACTTCAAATCTATATCCAAAATAGAATTTTATGAAATATTGTCATAAGTACGCTCTTTATATTCGCATTTTGTAATTTTGCTCCAAGGCAAAATACTATGAACACTCCACTAGCTGAAAGACTCCGTCCTAAGACACTCAATGATTATTTAAGCCAACAACATTTGGTTGGAAAAAACGGTATGCTTTATCAGCAAATTAAAAGTGGTGTTATTCCTTCATTAATTCTTTGGGGACCACCTGGAATAGGGAAAACAACTTTAGCTAATATTATTGCCAACGAATCTGGGCGACCATTTTTTAAGTTGAGTGCCATTAATTCTGGAGTAAAAGATATTAGGGACATTATTGATAAAGCAAAAAAAAGCGGAGGGTTATTTACAGCTAAAAACCCGATTTTGTTTATTGACGAGATTCACAGATTTAGTAAATCGCAACAAGACTCTTTATTGGAAGCTGTAGAGAAAGGTTGGGTGACATTGATTGGTGCCACTACGGAAAACCCTAGTTTTGAAGTTATTTCGGCATTACTTTCAAGATGTCAAGTTTACACATTGAATCCTTTTAGCAAGGATGATTTAGAAGCACTTTTACAAAGAGCTATTTCTGAAGATGAAGTATTGAGTAAATTAGATATTGAATTAAAAGAAACCCAAGCTTTACTGAGACTTTCTGGTGGTGATGCCAGAAAATTACTTAATATTTTTGAACTGTTAGTTACGTCGTTTGAAGGCCCAAAAGTTACCATAACTAACGATTTGGTAACTAAACAAGTCCAAACTAAAGCTGCCAGGTACGATAAAACAGGTGAGCAACATTACGACATTATTTCTGCTTTTATAAAATCCATAAGAGGAAGTGATCCAAATGCTGCAGTGTATTATTTAGCACGTATGATTGATGGTGGTGAAGACGTAAAATTCATTGCTAGACGATTACTCATTTTAGCCAGTGAAGACATTGGTAACGCAAACCCTACCGCCTTGGTCATTGCTAACAATACTTTTCAGGCGGTATCTGTCATCGGTAATCCAGAGTCCAGAATAATATTAAGCCAATGCGCAACCTATTTAGCTAGTTCACCAAAAAGTAACGCAGCTTATGAAGCAATAGACAGAGCGTTACAAATTGTAAGAGAAACTGGTGATTTACCTGTTCCTATGTCTATTAGAAATGCTCCTACCAAGTTAATGAAAGAACTTGGCTACGGAGATGATTATAAATATGCGCATAGTTATGAAAACAACTTTGCAGAACATGAGTTTTTACCAGAAGAGATTAAAAACACAAGATTATACAACCCAGGAAATAATTCTAGAGAACAAGCTCAGCGTAGTTATCTAAAAGCACTTTGGAAAAACAAGTATGGATACTAATATTTGTGTTTAGTGTTTGGTGTTTGGGAAACTAAAATTTAATATTCATAACCTTTGTTTCTTGAAGCTCTCCATTGTTTTCTGAATAGTACCAAAACCCATCTTCTTTATATACAATAGCACTTTTTCCTTTTACAATAAATACATTTTCAGCAGCTGTACTTAATAAAAACATCACCACCTTAGGCTCTGAATCTACTAATTGATAGCCATTATTTTTAGGCTGAGCATAGAAAATTTCTTCATTTTTATTTTCTACACCTTTTTCAACAACATTAGATTTAGACTCCTTTACAACTTCAACCTTTACTTCTTTTACTTCGGACTCTACATCCTTTACTGGTTGCTTCTCCTCTTCTACTTTTTTCACATCACTAATTTCACTTACTTCAGATTTGCCTTCTTTTGGTTTATAAGCATAATCTATTTCTTGAAAAGTTTCAAAAGCCTCTCTCATCGCTTCGCTGTATGCTCTATCAAACTTCTTTATGCGAGAATCACCAACCTTAGAAGTAATAACTGTATTTCCAAAGCAATCTTTTAGGATAAACTCAACTCTAGTGACAAACATTCCGCTTTTTTCTTTAGATGCATCTGCTACCAACCCTAAGCATATATCATTTTTTAAATCTTCAGGTAATTCCTCATCAGAAAAATAAGCTTTATAACCATGTTTGTTAAATAAAAATTTGGTCAAAGAATTTAGCTGAAATTCATCGTCAATTTTTGAGAAACTAAAAGATTTCGGCACAATGATATATTTATAATCATTAATGCTTTTTTGCGCCTGAGCAAACAATGAGCATAAAATAAACGAACCGATAAATATTATTTTTTTTAACATAATTTCTTTTTTATAGATGATATTCTATAGCTTTTAAATGTGATACTTTTTTGTAATTGTGATTGCTATTTTCATTATTATAGTCGAAATGAATTGTATCCATCCCTACTTTATGAGCACCTTCAATATCTGCCTCAAGACTATCACCAATCATAATGCTTTCGTTAGCCTTCGCTTTAGCAACCTCTAATGCAAAATTAAATATTTTTGGATTAGGCTTTTTAACACCTACCATCTCAGAATTAGTAACGGTTTTAAAATAGTTTCTAATATTAGATGTAATCATTTTTTTTTCTTGAGCTTCTGAAAAACCATTTGTTATGATGTGTAACTCATACTTTCCTTCTAAATATTTAAGTAGTTCGTGAGTGCCTTCAAACAAATAATTAAAACTCGACAAATGTTCTATATAAGCTTCGGATAAATGGTGAATCATATCATCTTCAACGACAAGCTCTAACTGATCGAAAGCATCCTTCAACCTACCATAACGTAACTGAGGTTTAGTAACACGCTCTTCTCTATAAAGTTTCCAATAATTTAGATTAATTGGCTCATAAACTTTTAAAAAACTATTGAGCTCTACATCTATAGCGTTCAACTTAAAAATCTTTTCAAACGTTAAACCCGAATTTTTATCAAAGTCCCAAAGGGTATGATCTAAATCAAAAAAAACATGCTTTATTCTTGTACTCATTCCGCCGACTGCAAAATCATATTAAACAAAGACCTAAACCCTTTCCAACGGTCTAAATCACTAAAAGAATAGTTATGGAAAATTGGTGTAAAGGTGCCATCAACAGCTTTTACCTGATTGATGAGTTTTTGTAAATGTTCCGTTTTATCTAATTTGGATTGGTATTTCAACAAACCAAAATCCATACAATGATAAGGATTTATTTGTAACGGTGTTTGCACTTCGTAATCTAAATCGTAAAACTGAAATGGAGTACATGTACCAGCTCTAAAACCTAGCACATTAACATAACCCATTGTAAAATCCTGATTAATTTCGAGCTCAATTAAATTTCTATATGAAATGGGTAAATTGAGTTTTGAAAATGAATGTCTAACAGCTTTTAAGTCCGTATTAACAATAGATTCCATTTTTTGTTTTTCTTTCTTTAAAATAGAAATATCATCTAATGAAAAATAAGATGCTTTAATACCTACATCACAATAGTCAGCCACAGACTTAATAAGCGATACAAATTCCTTCTTGTTAGTACTTACATTTTTATCGTAAGTAGAATAATCCCCAATTAAAAACAGTACTATAAACTTAAAATCATATTGTTTTTGCTTTGTAATAATCCATTTGAAGGTGTCATAAGGATCGCGCTTAAAACCCATTAAAACAGAAAAACGTTGGTAAACCTGTTTCAACTTTAAACGCCCTAAGTCTCCAAAAATTCCACCTATAGTTCTCAGTAACCCTTTTTTTCTAAAATAGTAAGCCGATGGCACATCTATAACCGGCTTTACTTGATAGCTTCGTTCTGGAAAAACAAAATCTGGAAATCGTTTCTTAAGGACATCTCTTAGCTTATATGCCCAAATATCTACTACAGGTTGATTTAAAAACTTATTGTTATATGCCAAACTATCTTTAGCCATAAACCTACCATAAGCATCATTGACATGTGGTAAATATTCTTCGTAACGGCTCAATAAATAGAAGGACGCTGCAAAAATATCAAAAGGCAAATCGCTACGTTCGCCTGTAGCAAAAAAGCCTTTGGTGTTATCCCATTTTTGTACGTGAATATCCAAATCGGATAAACCTTGCTCAAACAACAAGTCATTACTTCTTACAAACAGCTCATTACTCAATGGTTGTTTAGCATATGACATTTTAAGGCTATTGTGTGCAATAAAATCTTCAACTTTAGATGTAAAACTCACTTCAATACCCAAAATCCGTTTACAAATATGCTTAAACGTATAGGTTAAACGAGGTGTAATCTTATGAGTGTAAACTAATAACATCTTTTAAGTTTGCGGTGTTTGGCAGCGGTTGAAAGTTTTAATATCACAGAATATTTTCATCTGCGAAACTAAAATACGCTTTCTCTGTAATTATTAAATGATCTAGGACTTTAATATCTAAACTTTCTGCTGCTAATTTTAATTTATGAGTTAAATTCTTATCAGCTTCGCTTGGTTTTAAAGTTCCCGAAGGATGATTATGACATAAAATCAATGCTGTTGATCCAACTTCTAAAGCCGTTTTTAGTACCAAACGAACATCTACCAACGTTCCGGTGATTCCTCCTTTGCTTAATTGATTTTTCTGAATGACTTTATTGGAATTATTGAGATAAAGAATCCAGAATTCTTCATGAGGTAACTCTCCAAGAATAGGTTGCATTACATCAAAAACAGAACGACTAGATGTAATTTTATCTAATTGTACCACATCTTCGAGTCGTCGTCTACGTCCCAACTCCATAGCTGCAGCAATAGTGATTGCTTTAGCTTCACCAATACCCTTAAATTCCATTAATTGCTTTATGGATAGCTTTCCAAGTGCATTTAGGTTATGATCTACACTTGCCAAAATACGCTTGCACAAATCTACAGCACTCTCATTTCTGCTACCAGAACCTATAAGAATTGCTACGAGTTCAGCATCGCTTAATACATCTTTTCCTTTATCTCTTAACTTTTCTCTTGGCTGATCATCTTGTGACCAATTTTTTATGGAGAATGAACCTGAATTTTCCGACATGCACTAAAGATAAAAAATTGTACATTGAAGCATCTAATTTAATGCATTAAAAATCAATCAAAAATGAAATCTATTTTCGAAGAAAGTGCTTGTAACGAAATTATGTCACGCCTAGAAAATCTTAATGACAATGCCAAAGCAAACTGGGGAAAAATGAATGTTGAACAAATGCTAGAGCACTGTACAAAACCTATAGAATTATCATTGGGAGAATCTCAAATAGAGAAACCAAACTGGTTAAAGAGAAGTATATTTAAGCTTGTTGCTCCGAGTCTTTATAACGACAAACCTTGGAAACAAGGATTGCCAACTGCTAAAGAATATATTATTACGGATAGCTTCAACTTTAATACGCAAAAAGAAAAATTGAAAACAAAGATTGAGCAAATGAGCCAGTCTAAAGATTATTTTGAACCCACTAAAGACCATCCTTACTTCGGTACTACTGCTGAACAATGGGGAAAAAGTGCCTATAAACATTTAGATCATCATTTTAGACAATTTGGTGTTTAAACTTAAGGTCATCACTAGCTTATCTAAGTGAAGTTTCTGAATTTTATAAACTTTTATAAATGAGATGCTGAAACAATTTCAGTATGACAAGACATGAAATATCCTCCAACACATCATCAAGATTCGGATAAAAATCACATCATAGACGTGATTAAAACTTACCCTTTAGCAACTATTATTTCCGTAAAGGATAACGAACCTCTGGTTACACATTTACCTTTGATTTTTGAAGATGAAAAACTTATTGGGCATATTGACATTTACAACCCACAAGCTAAATTGCTAAAAGATAATGCTAACATTACAATTCTCTTCTATGGACCACAATGTTATATTTCACCAAGCATTTACTCCACTACGCAATTACCCACTTGGAACTATATTAGAGTGCACCTCAAAGGCAAAGTAAAAGCTATTGAAGACAAGCAAGCCTTAAAGCAATCTCTAATTACTATGACAGAGTTTCTAGAAGCTCCAAACCCAAAATATACATTAGAGCCTGACAACCCAAGACTAGATGCTAACCTTAACTACATTGAGATGTTTGAAATTACCATAACCGAATGGGAAGGGAAATTTAAACTCTCGCAAGATAAAAAGCCAAAGGATATTTTAGCGGCTCGTGAGGAATTAATTAGAGCCAACCAAGATAGTATTAGAATGTTTTTGGATAAGGTGTTTTAAATTTGAAACTAAAGTTCTGTAAGGTTTCAAAGAACTATCAACTAATGTATCTTTGCAAGCCTAAAAATTATTGAACATATGCACGATTTTCAAATGCTGAATTATATAAAAGATACTATTCAAAATATGCCTAACGATTGGTTAAAATTAACGACTCATCGCTTGGATATTTATAATGAAAAATTAGCTAAAACGCAGTTTATAACACAGTTTGAAAATCTTTACGAATCCAACGATTCTAGCAATAAATCACTAAGTGAATTACCAACAGCTTACGATTACATCAGGTTAGGTCATCCGTTATCTTCAATCCTAGAATGGACTATCGGTAAACTCAATAACTTAAATGCCGAAAATGTTATTAGTTTCTCTTCAGAAACTATGCCTTTGTTGGCTATTTTACGTACCAATCGTTTAGAAAACAGAGCTACCAGAATTTTATATACTGATACTTTACCAAAAGGATTTAATTCTGATCTTTTAAAATCGGTTTACAACTACAACTTTGAAGTTGAACAAATTGAAAATTTAGAGACTGTTGAAGCTTTTGAAGGCACTACAATTCTTATCTCAAAACAGAAAAGCATTGAAACTAACTTTAAGCATAAACATATCGATTTTTATGTAAATCTTTTTGAAGGCTTAGGTAGTGTTCTTTTGGTTTCGGCTGAAGAAAAAAATAGCTTTATTTCAGATATACAACATGTAAGACGTCGTGAAACTATTGCTATGACACCTGCCAATTGTCTTGTAGCCTTAGAAGCTTTCACTGAGCAAAAAGCTATTTCAATGACGACTAATGAAGTCAAAAATCACAAAACCGAAGTGACTTCAATTATTAATAATATCAATGCTACATCTGGTGAAGTTCTAGTAGCATCTAGCGGTTTGTCTATGCAATACGCTATTATGATGGGATTAGTAAATAATGCTCAAAAACAACATCCAGGAAAAGCTATAAAATTTGTGGTGCCACCAAACTGTTATGGCGGAACTAACGACCAAGCCAGACGTGTAGCCGCTTGTTTAGAGAATGTTGACATCGTAGATTTACCTGTTGATGGTGACAATGATATGGTAAATAGTGTTGAGCGTGTTTTAACCCAAATCGCTAATGAAGATGCCGTACCATACATTATTGCCGAAATCCCAACAAATCCACGAGTAGAGGTTCCTAATTTAGAACAGCTTAAAGCTGCTTTAACAAAAAAGAGGAAGACCAAAAACAATCAAGATGCCATAGCACCAGTATTTATTTTAGATCAAACATTTTGTCCTAATGTGCAATTTTTAGCTAACGACGGTATTTTGTCTGATGTAAAAACTATTGCTTATGTGAGTGGTTCAAAATTTCCAAGTGGTGGAAAATGTACCGCTGGCTATTGTGTAGCTAATGCTAAAGCCGAATATTTAATTCAGCCAATTGCAACACATCTAGAAATTTCCGATAATGAAGCGACAGGCTTACAGTACCAAATTTTAGCAGAACAGTTGCCTTCTATGCTTACTCGTATTGCTGAAGCTTATAAAAACACTAGAGATTTTGTAAACTATATTCATGAGGTATTGCCAGAAGCTAAAATAAATTTTGTTTCGGAAGACTTAGCCAATCAAGGATTTACACCTTCTGTATTCTCATTAGATCTACCAACAAAAGGAAACACTAGCGAAGAACGTGAAGCTTATAAACGTGCTTTAAATCTTAAGCTTATCAACCAAATGATAACTGAAATACCTAATGAAAGCAAATACTGCGTAAGTTACGGACAACTTAAAGGTTGTTATTGGACAGTTCCTGCGACCTCAACCCAGGGTACTACCAAGGAAGGGGACAAAGATTATATTGCTCGTGTTTCAGTATCACCAGATTTAGATTTGGAAAAGCATAAAGCTGTGTTTTTGGATTTTGCTGAGAGTCTTAAGTTTGAATTTTCAAATATTTAGTCGAATTTAGTTGTGTACTATTTAGATACCTTAAAGTCTAAATAAAAAACAATGGACATCACTCAGGCTAAGTTATGAAATCAAATTACTTTTTGTTAGCATTTATACTTTTAAGCTCCCTCTCTTTTGGGCAAAATAAAATTCCTAAAATATCTGGAACAGCAAAGTTTTCGGTTGAACGTGGTACAATAGATTGTGATATTACTTTAAGTGATTATTCTCATCTTAGAGATTATCTTATAAGATTAAACAAAGGTCTAAATATACTTAACATTCAGAATGTAGAATCCAAACCATTTCTTTTGAATTATGATAGAGAGTTTGCAGATACTTTACAAACAGACGAAACGGTATCATATTATATTCCTGCCAATATAAGAGGAGAAAAATATCTTCCTACCAAATTAAGATTTCAATACACTGGCAAATTCCCTATTATTAATGATACTATTTCAGAAAACTTCCAAAAATCAGATTGGCGTGGAAATATTACATTTATGAACGGATTATTGAGGGTTGATGGTTTTCAATCAGGTTTATTCCCTACATTATACGATATTGATACTGATTATCAATTTGATATTATAAAATATGATATTGAAATTATTTGTGAAGATTGTGAGCAAATTTATATGAATGGGTCTCTACCTGTCAACAACAATCATGCTCGTTTTAAAACTGATAGCCCAAAAGAACCTTATTTATTTATTGGAAAATACGATATCCAAAACGGGGAAAATATAACTTTATTAAACGCTGATTTTAATAAAGAACAAGTTTTAGAATTTGATAAAATTAATGGTGAAATTGTCGAGTTTCTAAGCTCTTACACAAATATTTCTTATAAAGAAAAAATATATTGGGTTCAGGCATATTTAACCACTAAAGAAAAAGGATATTTTGCGTTTGCAAGTAACCCTACATTTACTATTTGTGGAAATCCACCAAGTGATTTAAAAACCACTTTCAACAATCAACTTAAAGGAGGTTTCTTATTAACAATTGCTCATGAGTTGAGTCATTATTATTTCGGAACGATAAAAAATTGCAACACTACTCTAGAGAATTTGATAAATGAAGGATTCGCCGAATTTATGTCATTAAAATTTGCTCAAAATCTAGGTATGGAAGAGCAGGTGAGACAATCAATAATGGAAAGATTGGAATATGTAGCTGATGATAACTTTAAATTTAAACCTATTGGGACAATTGAAAATTTACATGATATTAATGATAGGGAAACTTACGGATACGATTATCAGACATTGATTTTATTTAGTATTGAAAAAGAAATTGGTGAAGCAAAGATGAAAAAATGGATTCAATTATTATTACAGGATCAGAAACCAATTTCAGATAAAATATTTCTGAAACAGACTCTAAAAACTGCTGTTGAGAATGATAAAATTTACACGAATATTATAAATAAATATTTTCACGGAACCCATACCATTAAAAACATCTATAAAACTTTAAGCAAGTAATTAATTTTTCAGACTTTGAATAGATTAATAAATTAGACACCTCAAAGGGTTCGTTTGGATTCTAAAATCATTTCTCAGAAATTTGCGCTTTCATTTTTTATAAACAGATGAATTATTAAAGCATTAAAAAATCCAGTGAAAAAACATAAGGCTCTTAGAATATTCATGATTATCACTGTGTTGTTTATTAAAATAACACTCTTAACCATGATTATCAGAACTCATCTAGAGACCAACCTAGCATTTGTTATCACAGCTGTTTTAATTATTCTAATAATGGTNTTCGGCTACAAATACTTAGATCTTCATCATGAAGATTTTGCTTATGAGAAGCTATCTTATGTACTTTGGGTTCCTGTTGGTGCTGTGCTGTGTTACATTCTAAATGTAACCTGTGGTTTAGGTAGCATACTCGCAGTTGGTATAGTTGGTACTAGCGCTTCATTTTTACCAGTCATAAATAAAGATTCCCTATATCTAAAACAGATACCTGTAAGTATATATTGTGGTGCTTTTGTTGGGATGTCTAGTATTGAAACCTCACCATCAATCATATTTGTTTTTGCAGCTGGATGTTTAGCTGGTTTGTTATTGATGGTTTCCAAAAATCTTTACTTAGGTGTTGGTGGTAAACTCGGCACAATGGCTTTTGGCGGTGTTATTTTATCATCCTTAATTTATTGGCTCGTTACATGAATACTTTTATCCTTATAATTACAGGTATTTTAGGAGCCGTCTTAACCTTCTACATTAGCGAGAACAAAAAGCAAGGAGCCGTTAGAGCATCTGCTCTACTTTCATTAATTGTTGGTTTNTTTTTTTATTGTTTTCCTGAATTACTTAATCCATATTTAACAAAGCATATTCCTATTGTTTTTGTTGGCACATCATTCATTGGTATGGTATCTTCAAAAACAGTGGCTAACCAAAAAACTATTACACTTGCTGGCATTTTGTTCACTATTATCTATATCAACAAAAATGAAGTTTTTGAAGGCTATGGTGGAGCTTTGGGAACTATGGCTTTTATTGCTTTGCTAGCAAGTATGGGATTTGTAGTATTTATTTCTAAAACCAATGAAATCAAACAGCAAGTAACTAGCTTTATAAAAAAGATTCTGAATAAAAGATAATTACACTGTTCTAAAATAATCCCTTTACCTCATCAAAATCTAAACCACCATAATTACCAGAACTCATTAAGAGCAAGGATTTGTCATCAAAGTTTTGAGAAAACAAAAACTCCTTAAAGTCATCTGGATTNGTATAAATAATTAAATCATCACGTTCAAAAGCATTNGCGATTTGNTCATGCGTGACTTCATCTAATTTTTTAATTTCTACNGCATGTGGAGAGTAGAAAACTACGGCTACATCAGCAGCGTCTAACGCACCTTTGTATTCTTTTAAAAATTCAGCATTGAGACTGCTATAAGTGTGTAATTCTAAACACGCTACTAAAGTTCTGTCACTATATTGTGNTTTTACCGCTTTGGTTGTGGCTTCTACTTTACTTGGTGAATGTGCAAAATCTTTATAAGCCACGCTTTTTGAAGTTTCTGCAATTTTTTCTAAACGTTTGCTTGCGCCTTTGAATGTAGAAATAGCTTCATAAAAATCATCTTCATCAATACCCATATGCTGACAAATCCATTTAGCACCAGCAAGATTATTTAAGTTATGAGCACCGAAAATTTCAATTGGCATAGAACCTTCTGGAGTTTCCAATAAAGTTTCTCCATCTTCAACAGTATATTCTGGTGTGTAATACGGAATTTTACGGATTTGATTTTCTGAAGCTTCAACGACGCGCTTTACTTCTGCATCTTCTTCATTGTAATTAATACTTCCTCCTCGAACAATTGAATCTACAAAGATTTTGAATTGCTCCACATAATTTTCATAAGTTGGAAAAACATTAATATGATCCCAAGCAATACCACTTAACAACGCAATATTAGGTTTGTAAAGGTGGAACTTTGGTCGTCTGTCTATTGGTGAACTCAAATACTCATCACCTTCTAAAACGATAAAATCATTGTCTTCGGTAAGTTTTACCATCACATCAAAACCTTCAAGCTGAGCTCCAACCATATAATCTACATCCCTATCATGATAATGCATAACGTGCAAAATCATAGACGTAATGGTGGTTTTACCATGACTTCCGCCAATAACTACTCTAGTTTTATCTTTGGATTGTTCGTACAAAAACTCTGGATAGCTATAAATTTTCAAACCCAATTCTTGCGCTTTTAATAACTCAGGATTGTCTGCTTTAGCGTGCATACCCAAAACTACAGCATCTAAATCTGAAGTGATTTTTTCTGGAAACCAACCAAAAGTTTCAGGTAAAAGACCTTTGGCTTCAAGTCTAGATTTTGAAGGATTAAAAATCTCATCGTCACTCCCTATAACGTTATATCCTTTGTTGTGTAGCGCTAACGCCAAATTGTGCATAGCAGCACCACCTATAGCTATAAAATGTACGTTCATACAACAAATATAAATTATAGAAAAGAGATATTAGAGTAGAGCGATGAGAAAAATCAAGAACATACTATTTTCGGCAAAAGTCCAATCTTTAACTGAGAAAAAATAATTTAACATAACGCATCAATTCAAGTGAATTCTATGATTGAAATGAATAGAATTTATATCGTGAATATGATTAAAAGTTCTCGATACAATTTGCTCATTCTTCACAAATCACTCGAACTGACAAACTGCTATTTAACAATCTAACCGTCATTGCGAACGCCGTGAAGCAATCTGTTTAGTTTGAATACGACATAAATATTACCACGTCACTCGTGCCTTGTTTCTCGGTATGACATCAATTAAGATTTTGCCTTTTGGGAATTATAAAGGGGAGTTTACAAATCTGGATTTACCGCCAAGCTATTAAACAACTTTGCTTTTGTACTAAAGAATTTGTTCTGAAGTTCAATAGCTTTTAACTGTCCGTCAATAAGTTTAGACTCACGAGAATTTACTAAAAACAGAGAACTTTCACCCAATTGAAACTTACGCTCCTCTGCTTGTAGCATCATTTGGTAATCTGATACCATTTCTGTTGTTATTTCAGTTTGGGTAACGTAGGATTCTAACTCTTGTTTTATAGCATTAATTTTATTTCGAAGGGTAACACGTGTAGCATCAATTTCAAACTCTGCATCTTGTTGTTTTATTTTTGCCAATTTTAAATCTCCACGTTCTTTTCTAAGGAATAAAGGCAAACTAATGTTTAAACCGCTTTTATAATCTTCAGTATTTAAGGTATTAACCTCATCTGGAGTTTCTGTTAGGAAGTTGTATTCTAAACTTATTTTTGGCAGTAATTTATTTGCTTTAAGCCTTCTATC
>PAJL01000056.1 GCA_002706045.1 Flavobacteriaceae bacterium | reverse complement strand
CGGAATTGTGTTTAAGCTGCTTTCTCTTTATTATTTGTAGTGTCATTCTGAATTTATTTCAGAATCTATTGTTTGTGTGAAAATGAGATGCTGAAACGAGTTCAGCATGACAGTATAGAGGTGAGATTGCTTCACTTTGTTCGCAATGACGTTAACAATATAGAGATTGCTTCGTTTGTTCCTCACTCGCAATGACGGTAATAGTTTGAAGGTTACTGTCAGTCTGAGCTTGTCGAAGACGTGTTTGAGGTTCTCGATACATTTTATTCTCATGCTTCGAATAAAACACTCGAACTGACGGGTGGCTTTGTGAGTTTTGTGTTTGGTGTTTGGTTGTTGGTGTTTAGTTTATGGTGTATGGTGTTTTGGCATGTTGTACTTACTTTTTAAGCTTTCACTAAGTTTTTGGTCTTGCTGACTAAAAAATAGAGGTCTTCTTTTTAGCTATTTGTTAGCTTTTGTGTCTATTAATCTATAACATTTCAATTTCCAAAATTTATGAAGCATTCTATATTGGTTTTGGCGCTTTTAGCCGTATTTACAAGTCCAAACCTATTCGCTCAAAACACATCACCTAATTTCGCTAACAAAGGTCGTGATTGGTTTATTAGTAAAACCACAGGATCGGGTCAGATGGGCACTAAGGAACGTCCTGCAAAAGATTTAGGAAACATTATTCATCATCTCAAGCCTAATGACCGTATTCATATTGCGGAAGGTGTTTATATGAGTAAAGGCAAGAATGGTTCGGACGAAATCACAGTTCCTGTACAAATCTATGGAGGTTACAATACCGATTTTAGCTATCGCGATCCTTGGGATGCTCATAAAACTATATTCACAGGGACTAATGATTATATGAAATCTACCTTGCCTAGAATTTATATTCACACCGACAAATCGCGAGAAAGTAATGGGCATAAATCTACGGGTTCTGCGATTGTGGTAGATGGTATCATTATCGATAACGGTCCACGTAACCGCTATCATAAAGACGAAAACTTAGCGATACGTCGTACAGCGCATCCTCCGACAAATAAAAACCCATCTCCAGAATCAGGCGGTATTGTTGTTGTGGGTAGTAAGTACACTAATATTTCGGTAGTGAATTGTGTGGTTATGAATACCGCACCAACACAGGGTGTGATTTCAGTTCAGGTGTTTGAAGGTGGTAAGGGACTTATTCAGAATAATTTCTGTATCAATAATACCGGCTACGGTATTCATGCACGTACAGGTTATATGGGTACGGACGAGAGTAAATTGCCTGTTTTTGATATTAAATATAACACGGTGCTATTTACGTGGAAACACGATGCTGTTGCTTCTTATGGTGGTGATGCTTTAGCGCTGGAACAAAATTTAATTGCAACGGTAGAGCGTAACACCTTGGCGTACGGACATATGGGTGGACTATACAGCAAAGGTGCAAAGCTAAAGTTGATCAACAATATATTTGCGGGAAACTCTAAATACGACTACAAGGAAATCAACGATAAAATGGCCATTGCCGATGTGGTAGATGAGGCTATGTATCTCGATCCTATGAGTGATGGTAATAAAGGTATGCTGATTAAAATTCCGGTAGGGGAGCGTTGGGCAGCGCTTTATGCCGATCGTAAGGAAATGAGCCGTGAGCAAGTCGACGCAGCTGTCACCGTGCCTAATACAGGTGCCAACCAATTGCGTAGCATTTTTGGGCTTAATGTTCAAGGTACGGGAGTGTCAGCCGATGCAGAAATCTTTTTACCATTAATCACTATCGAAGAAGCTTTACCAGCAGGGCAATACCCTTGGGAAGGAGCGGGTTGTACTATTCCGAAGCAGAAGTCTTAGGGTGGTTGGTGTTTGGTTTTTTTGTTCATTTTTATTCGTCGATATTCATTGTTTAAGAACTCATGATGTGCTACGCAATTGAAAGACCAAAAACGAACCAAAAAGTCTATTACTGTCGGTAGGTATTTTCAATAGCACTGTCGTGCTTTTGAAACCATAATCAAAATTCTAAATAGCGTCCAAGGCTTCCGCTATTTTTAACGTATTTTGATTATATATACTTACGACAGCGGGTTCCGACCGTGTCGGAATTGGGTTTGAGCTACTTTCTATTTTTATTTGTATTGTTATTCTGAATTTATTTTAGAATTTGTTGTTTGTATGAAAATGAGATGTTGAAATACTGAAACAAGTTCAGCACAAGCAAGTTCAGCATGACAATAGTTGTTTTGGGGTTGCTTTGCTCTGCTCACTATAATGTATAATTGATTATTAAGGTGTCACACTGAGCGCAGTCGAAGTGCCTCTTTTATGTTCTTTTTTTCTTGATAAAAAAATGAACCAAAAAAATCAAGACTGCCGATGATTTCGCTAAACATATTGTTTGCTACGGCACAAAAATGGTGGTCATTGTTTTAGTGAAAACATAAGGTCTATTTATTGATTGGTGTTTGTTGACTATTTATTCTTTATCAAGATTTTTGTTTAACCCTACGCTTCACTACATGTTTTACGCTAAATAATCGGAGGTCGTTTGTAAATGCATAGGGTATTTTGGATAGATTGTTTCGTTTGTTTCTTCTTGTTCATTTTTATTCGTCGATATTCATTGTTTATGAACTCATGATGTGCTACGCAATTGAAAGGCCAAACCCTTCGACTTACGTTGTAAGGTATCTTCATTCAAAATATATTTTGAATTCGATAATGCTCAGGGCAGGCTACTAAAAAAGTCTATTACTGTCGATAGGTATTTTCAATAGCACTGTCGTGCTTTTGAAACCATAATCAAAATCCTAAATAGCGTCCAAGGCTTCCGCTATTTTTAACGTATTTTGATTATATATACTTACGACAGCGGGTTCCGACTCTGTCGGAATTGGGTTTGAGCTGCTTTCTCTTTATTATTTGAAGTGTCATTCTGAATTTATTTCAGAATCTATTGTTTGTATGAAAATGAGATGCTGAAACGAGTTCAGCATGACAGTCATTGTTTTAGATTGCTTCATTGCAATGACGATAGAATACAAAAAAATCATTGTACTAGAATCTTACATTATCTATCTTTAGTGCCTTAAAAAACTAACCAAATATTCCTCATGAAAATAATAGGCATAGGCAAAAATTACGTAACAGATGCTTCAGAAATAGACGTTCTAAAAACAGGTGCGCAAACCATATTTACAAAGCCAGAATCTAGCTTAGTCACCAACAACCAAGACATACCGTTTCCTAGTATCACCAATCAACTGGCCTATGAGGTAGAGTTGGTCGCCAAAATAGGCAAGCAAGGTAAGGCCATTGCTTTAGAAGATGCCGAAGCTTACATTTCGGAGATTGCTGTTGGTATAGATTTCACGGCAAAGGATGTCCTTAATGCTAGTAGAGAACAAAAAGGTCCTTGGGCATTGGCCAAAGGTTTTGATGGTGCCTCACCAATGTCGGCATTTAAGCCTATAGCGGAGTTTAAGAACTTAGCGGATATCAACTTTGATCTTAAAATCAACAATACGCAAACGCAAATCGGTAACACCAGTCTTATGATTTATACCTTTGCAGAAATCATTTCGTACGTCTCTTCATTTATGACNTTAGAACCAGGAGATCTTATNTTTACAGGTACACCAGCAAGTGGTACAGGTTTGGTGGTAAAAGGCGATCACCTANAAGCCGCTATAGAAGGTGAGTTGTTGTTAGATTTTAAGCTTGTGTAGGTTGTTATAGAAAAGACTACCAAATAAGTATAATGTTAGCCCTTGCACAATCAAGGGCTTTTTTTATCTTTAGAATCCCTTAATTAATAACAGCGACTCAATAGAGGCGCTTTATTTGTTTTAAATAAGACTACATGAGTTTCGAACAAACTTTTAAAAACATAGACGACCTGCTATATAAAGATGCAGGTTCCGACAGCGAATTAGATTACATAGGCCAAACCTCTTGGATCATGTTCTTACGTTACTTAGATGAATTGGAACAAGACAAAGCTGACGAAGCCGAATTACAAGGCAAGGACTACCAGTATATACTAGATGAAAAATACCGCTGGCCCAACTGGGCTATGCCAAAAGACGAAGATGGCAAACGAGACAATCATAAGGCAAAGACAGGGCCAGACCTCGTACAATTTGTGAATACCGAGTTGTTTCCTTACCTCGCCAAGTTTAAGTACAACACCGAAGATGCCAACACCATAGAATACAAAATCGGCGAAATCTTCTCAGAGCTTAACAACAAAATACAGAGCGGCTATATCCTAAGGGATATATTGGAGTATGCAGATGCCTTGCCATTCCGTTCCTCAACCGATAAGCACGAGCTCAGCCACCTCTACGAAACCAAGATTAAAAATATGGGTAACGCAGGGCGCAATGGCGGACAATACTACACGCCAAGACCGCTCATTCGTGCAATGATTAAGGTCATAGACCCACAAATAGGTGAAAAAGTCTACGATGGTGCCGCAGGCTCTGGTGGTTTTTTGTGCGAAGCCTTTGAGTATATGTACGAGCGTATGGCAAAGACTACGGACAACCTCAAAACCTTGCAAGAAAGCACCTTTTACGGTAAGGAAAAAAAGAACCTCGCCTATGTTATTGGTATTATGAATATGATCCTACACGGCATAGAAGCACCCAACTTGGTGCACACCAATACGCTCAGCGAAAACATAAGGGACATCCAAGAGAAAAACCGTTACCACGTTATTTTGGCAAATCCACCATTTGGTGGCAAGGAGCGTAAAGAAGTACAGCAAAACTTTGATATAAAAACAGGCGAAACCGCATCCCTCTTTTTACAGCACTTTATCAAAAGCCTAAAAACAGGAGGGAGAGCTGCCATCGTTATCAAAAACACCTTTTTAAGTAATGCCGATAATGCTTCGGTGTCCTTACGAAAGCATTTGTTACAAAGTTGTAACCTGCATACCATCTTAGATATGCCAGCAGGTACGTTTACAGGTGCAGGAGTAAAAACCGTAGTCTTATTCTTTACCAAAGGAGAGCCTACCAAAAACATTTGGTACTACCAGTTAGATGCGGGGAGAAACATGGGCAAAACCAATCCTTTGAACGACCAGGATATGGAGGAATTTGTCACCCTGAGCGCAGTCGAAGGGTCTCAAAAGGAAACCGAAAAATCCTGGACTATTTCGGTGTCTGAGGTTCTCGAAGACACTCTAGACCTCTCACCAAAAAACCCAAACACACCCGAAGAAGCACCATTACGTAGCCCAGAGGAAATTTTGGAAGAAATCCAGACGTTGGATGAAGAAACCAGTTCAATTCTTAACCAAATTAAGGAGTTGATATGAGTGAAGGTTGGGAAATAAAAAAATTGGGAGACGTTTGTGAAGTGATTGCAGGTCAATCGCCAAAAAGCCAATTTTATAATGAAGATAAAGTTGGACTTCCTTTCTATCAAGGAAAAAAAGAATTTCAAAAAAAATATATTGGAGAACCAACAAAATGGACTTCAAAAATCACAAAAGAAGCGTTAGAAGATGATATTCTAATGTCCGTTCGGGCACCAGTTGGACCAGTAAATTTTTCAACACAAAAATGTTGTATAGGAAGAGGATTAGCTGCAATAAGAAGTTCTGAATTAATAGATAAAGATTATTGTTTTTACTATTTGCAGAGTAAAGAAGATGAACTAATAGGAAATTCAGGTGCTGTTTTTAATTCAATAAATAAAACTCAAATTGGCAATATCCCAATCCCAATCCCACCACTTCAAGAACAAAAACAAATAGTAGCCATACTCGATAAAGCCTTTGCAGCCATAGACCAAGCCCAAGTAAACATAGAGAGAAATATTGAGAATGCTATAGAGTTGTTTCAATCTAAACTCAATGCCATTTTTAACCCACCGAAGCCTGAGGCTCTCGAAGGCTGGGAAAAGAAGACTTTGGGTGAGATTTGTGAGAAGACCAAGAATATCAAATGGCAAGAATTTACCACAGAAGAGTTTGAATATATTGATTTAAGTTCAGTTTCAAGAGAAACATTAAGCGTTACAGAAACTGCAACTGTGAATAAAAAAAATGCACCAAGTAGGGCAAAAAAAATCATTCAAAATGGAGATGTTATTTTTGCTACAACCAGACCAACTTTAAGACGTGCTACAATTATTGATGAAGAGTTATCAGGAAATATTTGTAGTACAGGGTTTGTCGTTTTAAGACCAAAGCAATATTTAAGCTCTGAATGGATTTTCTTCTTTTTACTGACTTCAAGTTTTATGAGTAGAATGGAAAGTTTACAAAGAGGTGCAAGTTATCCTGCTGTAACAGATTCAGATGTTAAAGGCTCAACTTTATCTGTTCCTATTTCAAAAGAAATTGAAAAAAGGAATATTCAAGTAATGAATGATATTCAAGAATATTCAAACAATTTGATTTCTCATTACAAACAAAAACTTATCAACTTAGAAGACCTCAAAAAATCTATTTTACAAAAAGCGTTTTCGGGGGAGTTGAGCAGAAAAGAAATGATGGCTAATGAGTTATAATTAAAAATAGTCTAAAAGTTTATCTTTGTAAAAAAGGAGTAGTTAGCCCAAGTGTATGAAAGGAATGTATTACCGCAGAAAATTAGTGTTAGCCTTGTTACAGGCTTTTGAGGGGAAGTTAGAAAAACTCAACCTACAAAAGTTATTATTTTTAGTCACCAGACAACAAGATAAAAAGAGCTATGACTTTGTACCTTATAAATTTGGTTGTTTTTCATTTCAAGCCAATGCAGACCTGCACACGCTAAAAAAATATAATAGCGTAACCGAAACCGAAAAAACTTGGGTTTGTGTAGATGATACCCCATACTTTGATGCTTTAAAAAAAGAAGACCAATCTATTATTCTTTATGCAAAAAGAAATTTCAGCCATTGTAGTTCAAACGATTTAATAAAACTCACCTATCAGCAATATCCTTATTATGCCATTAAAAGTACCATTGCAAAAGAGGTACTTAACAAAGAGGAGTTAAAAAAGGTAGAAGCGCAAAAAAGAATAAAGAAAGACACTATACTATTTACCATTGGCTACGAAGGAGTCAGTCTAGAAAGCTACATCAATAAGCTAATTATAAATGACGTTAAGGCGTTATGCGATGTCCGCAAAAACTCGTTTAGTATGAAATATGGGTTTAGTAAAGCGCAATTAAAAAACGCTTGTGAGGGTGTTGGTATAAAGTTTTATCATATTCCAGAAGTAGGCATACAGTCAGAAAAAAGGAAAGAATTGAATTGTCAAGCAGACTACGACCTGCTTTTTCAAGATTATAAGCAAAATGTCTTGGCAACAGAAACAAAGAAACAAGTAGAAATTTTTGAGCTATTAAAAGCGGAAAAACGAATAGCCTTGACATGTTTTGAAAAAAACATACACCAGTGTCATAGAAAGCATTTGGCAAATGCCATTAAGCACATAGAAGGATTTAATTATGAAGTAAAGCATATCTAATCTAATGCCAAAAACTAAAGTTCTAATCACGGTTAAAACCTATCCTTCTATTTCAACCAAATATGAAGAAACAGTTTGTACTGCGGGTATGAAAGAAAATGGAGAATGGATTAGAATTTATCCAGTACCATTTCGTAAACTGCCCTATGCCCAACAATATCCAAAGTACCAATGGATAGAAATGGATTTGATTAAAAACAACAGTGATTTTAGACCAGAAAGTTATAGACCAAAAAATGTAGATGCAGAAGACTTAATAGTTTTTGGAGACAAAATAGATGCCAAATACAATTGGGCTAAACGTAAAGAAATTGTACTACAAAATGTTTACACAGACCTTACAAAACTTATAGAAGAAGCGAAAACTAAAGGAAATTATAAGTCCTTAGCGGTTTTTAAGCCTACTGCGGTAAAAGCTTTTATTGTTGAAAAATCAGCTAGAGATTGGAGTGAAAAACAAAAAGCAACATTACAACAAGGCAATTTATTTGAGGACAAAAGTACTTTCGAAGTTGTAAAGAAACTGCCCTATAAATTTAGTTACACCTTTGAAGATTGTAATGGCCGTGAAGCCACCTTAATGAATGAAGATTGGGAGGTAGGTGCTCTATACTGGAATTGTTTAAAAAGGCATAATGGAGACGAAGAAGCTGCCTGTGCAGACGTTAAAAAGAAATATTGGGATGATTTTGCAAAAACAAAAGACCTGCATTTTTTCCTAGGCACTACAAAACTTAATCAATTAAGGGCGCCTAGTCCTTTTGTGATTATTGGCACATTTCATCCGCCTATACAATTACAACAAAGCCTATTTTAAAGTATGAACGAAGCGCAAACCAAACACGATTTAATAGAACCAGCACTAAAAGCAGCAGGTTGGGGTGTTATTGAAGGCAGTCGTTTGCGTTTAGAGTTTCCAATTACCAAAGGACGTTTGATTGGCAATAACCGTCGTACAGCACCACTAAAGGCAGACTATGTACTAGAGTACAAAAACCGTCATATTGGTGTGGTAGAGGCTAAAGCAAGGGACAAATACTATACCGATGGTTTAGGACAAGCCAAAGACTATGCAGAGCGGCTCAACATTCGCTATACTTATTGTACCAATGGCTTACACATCTATGGTGCAGATATACAAGAGGGTACAGAGGGGGATGTCTCTACATACCCAACACCAGATGAGCTTTGGGAAATGACCTACCCAACACCCAAAGAAGATTACAAAAAAGAAATCGCCAACTGGAAAGAGCGTCTTTTCAAAATTCCTTTTGAGGATAGAGGAGGTACCTGGCAACCTAGATACTACCAACAAAATGCCATTGCCAAAGTCTTGGAAGCTGTGGCAGAAAAAAAGGATAAAATCCTGCTCACCTTGGCAACAGGGACAGGGAAAACAGCCATTGCCTTTCAAATTGCTTGGAAGTTGTTCCACGCCAAATGGAACTTAAAACGAGATGGTAGCAGAGCACCACGTATTTTGTTTTTGGCAGACCGTAACATATTGGCAGACCAGGCCTTTAATGCCTTTAGTGCTTTTGATGTTATAGACGAAAACATCAAGGTACGCATTCGCCCATCAGAAATTAAAAAGAAAGGGAAAGTGCCTACCAATGGTAGTATCTTCTTTACCATTTTTCAAACCTTTATGACGTCCTCGCAAAATGAAAATCAAGAAGAGGAGGAAGAAGGCAAAGCCCACCAACCAGAAGACTTTAACTTTGGGCAGTACGATAGGGACTTTTTCGATTTCATTATTATAGACGAGTGTCATCGTGGTGGTGCTAATGACGAGAGTTCTTGGCGTGCCATTATGGAGTATTTCTCACCAGCCGTACAATTGGGATTAACAGCAACACCAAAGCGAGATGTTAATGCAGATACTTATAAATATTTTGGCGATCCAGTCTACAGCTACAAGTTAAAAGATGGTATCAACGACGGTTTCTTAACACCATTCAAGGTTAAGGAAATCGCCACCAATTACGACGAATATACCGTAATGGCAGACGATACAATTATACACGGTGAGGCAGAAGTGGGAGATGTATTTACCTATCGCGATTATGGTCGTAAAATCATTATCCAACAGGTAGAGGAGTTTAGGGTTAAAAAGTTCTTAAGCCTTATTAACCAAAGCCAAAAGACCTTGGTGTTTTGTGCAACACAGGTTCACGCAGCGTTAATACGAGATTTAATCAATCAGTATAGTGATAGTCGTAACGCCAATTATTGCCATCGCGTTACAGCAGATGATGGAGGTAGAGGCGAGGAGCATTTAAGGGATTTTCAAGACAATGAAAAAAGCATCCCAACAGTATTGACCACGTCTCAAAAATTAAGCACAGGAGTTGACGCACCAGAGATAAGAAACATTGTATTGCTACGTCCTGTAGATTCTATGGTAGAATTTAAGCAAATTGTGGGTCGTGGTACACGCTTGTTTGATGGTAAGGATTACTTTACCTTGTTCGATTTTGTAAGGGCACACGAGCATTTTAAAGACCCAGAGTGGGATGGCGAACCTTTAGAGCCAGACCAGCCAATACCACCAACGCCAAAAGTTTGTGCTATCTGTGGCGAAAATCCTTGCGTCTGCATAAAAGAACCAGAACCTGATTATGTATGTCCTGAGTGCGAAAACGACCCTTGCGTATGCGATACACCACCAAAGCAAATCATCAAAGTAAAACTGTCTGACAACAAGGAGCGTGAAATTGATGCTACGGTAAAAACAACGTTTTGGAGTCCATCAGGTGCACCAATATCATCACAGGAATTTATTCAGCAGTTGTTTGGTGACCTTCCTGAGTTTTTTGCCAACGAAGCAGAATTGAGAAGAATATGGAGCTTGCCAAGCACACGCAAGCAGCTTTTAGAAGAGCTCAGTGAAAAAGGATATAGCAATGCACAGTTGGAGGATTTACGTTTATTAGTTCATGGTGAGGATAGCGACCTTTATGACGTTCTGAGTTATGTGGCTTATCATACCACTTTAGTGCCTAGGTTACAAAGAGCTGACAAAGCCAAGATTAAGTTAGCAGCATACAATCCAAAACAACAAGAGTTTTTAAACTTTGTATTAGACCAATATGTTAGAGATGGAGTAGAAGAATTAGACGATGCTAAACTATCACCATTACTATTGTTAAAATACAAGGCGATAGCAGATGCAAAAAAGGAGCTGGGAGATATTAGGTCTATCAGAAATAGCTTTATAGATTTTCAAAAATATTTGTATGGTGACGAAGCGAGTTAAAAACAAGATGACAAATGTTTAATAATCTTTTTAAATTATACAGAACCAGTACTCTAAAAACACCTTTAGAAGATTTTACAACTGAAGGTTTGGCAGGCATATTACAGTTGAATGAAGATATATGTAACGACTTTTGTTTGAGCTTCTTAAACTTACCAGAAGATATTTACACAGTTGAGACACAGTATTTTCAAGCTATAAGTGACGATAAACCAAACTGTATAGTGGATTTAGTAATAATTGGCGAAAAGCATGTAGCGTTTATAGAGAATAAAGTAGAATCTTCAGAAGGTGATGAGCAGCTATTACGTTACAAGTTAGCCTTACATCAAAACCAAGTTGAGAAAGAGAAATACTTATTTTATTGTACCAAGTATGCAGATCCAAAAGAACCAAAAGAGTTTGATGTTAACTTTAATCAATTTCGTTGGTACGAGGTAGCCAAGTTTTTAAGGCAATATAAGGACGTCCCTTTAGTGCAATCATATTTAGAATTTTTAACCAGTCATAAGATGAGTCAAGACAACACAATAAAAAGCGAGCATTTGGTAGCTATGGAAAACCTTTTAAAGACCATAGAAATAGTAGAATTCCATATAGAAAAAAGTAAAAATACTTTTGAATTAATATTTGGTAGAGATAAATCCGACAGAAATTTTCATTGGGCTCAAATTAAAAACCATAACCGTATAGGCTATTTAAAAACCAATGTGCTTAACTCATTATCGGGTAAATGGTCAGAAGTGCTTTATGCCATTCATTTAGAAAGCTTAAAAATGATAACACAAATCTATGTGGACAGCGATCATGATGCTTATGATGCTTTCGTAGATCTCAAAGGAGTAGAAGAGTCTGGCTTCTCACGAACGTATTTTGAAAATAAAGGGTTGTCAATAAAACTAGAACAGGATTTAGGATTATATCTTAATAATGAACAATCTGATAAGCTAATTGCTGATTGGTTTAGTTTAAGTTTCAATAAAATAAAGGTTTTAATACAACAAAACAATCACTTACAATGGAATCTCGTTTTATAAAGTGAAATGATATCATTAATCTAATTCTTGCTTAAAATAAAAAAATCCCGCACAGCAAAACCATACGAGATATTAAAGCTTAAAGGCATATAGTAAATCTTTTTCTTTAAATATCACTACGAGGAAATAAGTTTTCTTATTAAAGGTAAAGGGAAACAATAAACAGATTGCCACGCTCGTTCCTCACTCGCAATGACATTAGCCTTGTCATTCTGAACTAGTTTCAGATTCTTATAGGGTATAAAAAAAACAGGTTGATACTCTTTTTTCCACACTTTCAATGACGTTATAGTGTACTCGCCATGACAGTATCGAGAACAAGCAAAACAACTTAGTATACTATTTGTAGTACTAACTAGCCTATACTGAATTTGCTTTAGTAAGTTGACATCTCATTTAAGTACAATGATTTACCAATAAAAATAACTATCTTAGGACATCTTATAAAATAATAAACAGCATGGGAAAATTTGAAATGTACACAGACAAAAGAGGGGAATTCCGCTTCCGATTAAAAGCATCAAATGGGCAAAATATTTTAGCTAGTGAAGGTTATAAAGCTAAAAGCAGTTGTGAAAACGGTATCAAATCAGTAAAAACTAATGCTACAGATGATAGTAAATATGAGCGCCTAGTATCAAAATCTGGAGCCCCTTACTTTAACCTTAAAGCATCTAATGGGCAAGTTATAGGTACAAGTGAAACATACTCATCAAACAGCGCTATGGAAAATGGTATTACATCAGTAAAGAACAATGCACCATCTGCCACAATAGACGATTTAACGTAGTCTTGTTGTATTAAAAAGAAGAACGTATAATATAGAAGTTCAAAATACGTCTTCGACAAGCTCAGACTGACAGTAAGGTGTATGTTATGCTGAAACAAGTTCAGCATAACAGTCGCTAATTTGAGATTGCTTCACTGTGTTCACAATGACGTTATGGTGTACTCGCAATGCCGGTTAACCACTCCCTAATGTTAACACAATGCTAAATCTTTGATTTTAAGTAAAATTAAACCACAATTAGGCATCCAAACCGATAGGAATTTCGTAACTATAGTATTAACGAAAAAACAAGACTATGAAATTTCCACAATTCTTTCAAAACAGATGGCAAAAGTCCAAGACTACGCCACAACCAGATGCTACAAAAGCAGATAAAAAAAACGCAACGACTAGAATCTCTAAAGGATTTTCTAAAGAAGAGTTAGCATTTTTATTTATCTAGCCGCTGGCTATCAGTATGTATATTAAGCCTATGTGAAATGTTTACAGAACGCTCTGTAACAAAATAGCACAATAGGCTACCTATAGTTATAAGAACAGTATTATAACTATGGCCTTTATAGAGATTACACATCAAGCAGCGCAAAACCCAAATCCTAAGTTTAAGGACAAGCTCAGTACACTAAAAGCTTTGTTACAAGAACTAGAGCAACGGGACCTGCCAGATACGGCCATAACTTATATAAACACCCAGCTTGAGGAAATCAATGCTAAAGCTACTACAGATCCTAAGCTGTACAAAACCGTTTGGGCCAAACAGAACTGTATCCTTAAATATTTAGAAAAACATTTAAAGCTTGTACCCCAAGGCTATTATCAAAAGCTTTGGACGGTATTGGGCATGTCTACCTTTGGTTTGCCGTTAGGGGTTGTTTTTGGTACAACCATGGGTAACATGGCCTTTTTAGGTATTGGCTTACCTATAGGCATGGCTATTGGCATGGTGGTGGGCTCTAATATGGATAAAAAAGCTGCTAAGGAAGGGCGTCAGTTAGATTTTAAGGGGAGTGTGATGTAGTTTTTGGTTTTTGGGTGTTTAGGGTTTTCTTACTTTGAGTGATTTGCTAATCTATTAACAAAAGGTACCAATAAATAGTCTTTTATTGTCATGCTGAACTTGATTCAGCATCTTATTTTTATTCATGTAACAGATTCTGAAACAAGTTCAGAATAACAAACCGATAAAGAGGGGCACTTTGACAGGCTCAGTGTGACAGTTTGTTTGTCAGTCTGAGCCTGTCGAAGACGTGTATTAATGTTCATTTTTTTATTCGTCCATATTCATTGTTTAAGAACTCATGATGTGCTACGCAGTTCTTGATAAAAAAACGAACCAAAAAAATCAAGACTTCCGATGATTTTGCTAAACATTATGTTCACTACGGCACAAAAATGGTGCGTATTACTTTATTGAAAATTATATTTTGATTTTGTTGAATTGAATTGACTGACAATTTAGTCATCACAAGATTTTTGTTTAATCCTACGCTTCACTGCATGTTTTACGCTAAATAATCGGAGGTCGTGGTAGATTTGTCATGCTGAACTTGATTCAGCATCTTACTTTGATTCATCTAATAGATTCTGAAATAAATTCAGAATGACAAACCAATAAAGAGGCACTTCGACAGGCTCAGTGTGACACCTAGCAGTGACAAAACCTTTAGCACTTCGACAGGCTCAGTGTGACAGCGCGAATAAATAATAGTTTAATAAATAAAGAAGTAAAGTTTTATCGAGATCACCTAAAAGATCTCAAACACATAGCCGAGTAGCCAGTACAGGATAAAAAACACTACAATAGTGCCTATGCAGCCGCATTTGCCACCGCCAATTTTCTTGGCACCCCAAGCGGCACCTATGATACGTAATAGTTTTTCCAAAATAATGTATTAAAAAAAATCACGCCTGTTAAGTCTGTAGTTACAAACTTAAGTAGGTGTGATATAATAAACTTGCTCCCAAGTATAGGAAGCCTGCTAATAGGACAAGGCCTGTTATAAAATAAAATTGTTTCTTTTTTTCTTCTTTTGACTTCGCTTTTCTTAAAGTTCTGTCGTTTACTGCTTGTTGGTTAAGACTTGTTGCATGTGTTGCCATTGTAATACATTTTTAAGATTAACACCGATTTGTTGCTTAGTTGTTGTTGTCTATATATATTAATCTAAAATGTTCTTAGGGGGTAATGGGTCAACTTGTGATTCTAATTTTAATACGTGTTTATGGTTTAACGTTTCTATTAATATGGCTCTCTGGTGTTTAAGCGCATATTCCTTAGATACAAATTTATAATAATCTTTGACAATTCCAACATCAGGGGACTCTTTTCTACCCCATTTTACTGTGGTTCCTATAGCAATCATATGTTATTGTTTTTAAAATTTATATCTATTTTACGCGCTCTACCACATGGTGTTACACCGCTTTTTTATTGATTTTTGTTCGCGCTGTACCTAAAAGCCCATTATAGAACTGTAAAACCTCTTCTTCAGACTTAATCTGTTTTACTACAGTACCATCAATTGCAATAGGGTATTGTAGTATATAAGGCTTTTGGTTAATTAGCCTAAGCCAATCGCCTACCGTATTATGTTCTGTACCTAGGTGTTGTAATGCTGGTGATACCTCAGGGTTTAAAAGCCCTCCTAAATCTACATTCATCATTGTGGTAATCTCTAGCCATATCATATCCGATAGCGTTTCACTATCAATATCTATACACCGTATTGGGGTGTCCATTGATGCTATGAGGGTCTCACAAGCTTTACCTACGTTAGAGCTTTCAGAATAGATGAGAATGGATTGTTTGTTTTCTTTTGATAAAAAAGCCATAATACGATATTGTTTTTTCCAAAACTACTTCCAATACACCTAACCTGTTAACTCTAAAACTTATAAAGTTGACTCATACAAATTTACCTCTAAGTCTTGTGTAAAGTGTAATTTACTGGTTAACAAAGTGTTATTTGTATATAAATTTAGTGTTAAGGCATTTTTATGATATTCTTAACAGGGATTCGGGTTGAAAAATGAATCTGTTAAAATTGTAAGATAATTAATACTTTAAATTATATAATTCTCTGAAAACAAGGGGTTTTTGTGATGATGTGACTTTTGGATCGACTTTTCTATTAAAAATTATTTTATATGTTTGACGCACAGTGGTTTAGCAAAACGATCGATTGCTAAGGATAATAACTAGTGTTATCAGCTACTGTATCATCCCCTTAATTTATTAACTGTCCCAAAACGAGTTTGGAACAACTTAACCAGACATGGTATGGCTACAAAATGCCAGCTATACATGTCACAAAACCATTAAACATGGCAAAGAATAATTCCTTTATTCAATTAGAAGGAACGTTAGACGGATTAACGTTCTACAGAAGCAACGGTGAAAACTTGGTAAAAAAGAAAAGTCAAGTTAATCGTAACCGTATGAGAAATGACCCTGCTTACCAACGTACACGAGAAAACAATCAAGAATTTGCTGGTGCCACACAAAGTGGTAAGGCGTTCAGAGAGTGCTTTCCTAATATTATACGTTTGGTAAGCGAACCTAACATCAGTGGTAAAATTGCAGGTGTTATGCGTAGAATTATTAATAATGGTGCTGGTCTACGTGGTCAGCGAACTATTAACCTTGTTGATAACCGTGAGCCTTTTGTTGGTTTTAATTTCAATAAAGCCAAAATGTTTGATAGTCAGTTTATGGCAGCTTCAGCTTTACCTGCTATCAATGCTAACCGTGACACAGTCACGTGGAGTATACCAGACTTTAATACTAGCAATGCGGTAAAAAAGCCCGAAGGAGCTACGCATTTTAAGTTGGCTTTAGCGGCTGGATATGTAAGCAATTATGAATGGGTTTCTGCTGTTCATGCTTATGAGCCTGTTGAAGATACACCAAATGGTGTAGGAAGTATTACATATAGTGATGCTATTGAGATAGGCGGAATGGTTGGTAGTGCTACAGACATTGTAGTAGACCTTACAGCTTACGCACCGATACCTGTAACAACAGCATTGTATGCTGCAACCGCTATTGTGTTTTATCAAATGGTTAACGGTGAGCTTTACGAACTTGCCCAAGGTCATTGCATGAAAATAGCAACAGTAGGGTAGTAGTTATTTAGTGTTTGGCTTTTGGTCAAAGGCTATTGCTAACTACTTTATTGTATTAAGTTTTATATCCCGTATGGTTTTGCTGTACGGGATTTTTTTTTGCTTTTATAAGTCGAACACATTAGCTATTATAAACCGTCTATTAACCAATGATCTTAGCCGAGGCTAAGCCGAGGTTAAGCCGACGTTGTGCCGAGGGAAACCCAAGGGGCTACAGAGGAGAAGTCAAGATAATTTTGAAGGGCTATTGCTCCTCATCACAAAGAAATAATAAAGAGTAACATTGTATAGACCACATTCTAAGCAATAATTATTATAATTGTAATAGAGATTAAACAAACAAATTAAAGCATATATACAA
>PAJL01000055.1 GCA_002706045.1 Flavobacteriaceae bacterium | reverse complement strand
TGTCTCTCACATGGGTGAATTTTTGGTTGAAGGACCAAGTGCTCTAGAGCTAGTTCAAAAAGTAACCAGTAATGATGCTTCAAAACTCACCGTTGGAAAAGCACAATACAGTTGTATACCAAATGAAACTGGAGGAATTGTTGACGACTTAATCGTCTACAGAGTTAAAGAAGACACTTACTTATTAGTGGTAAATGCAAGTAACATTCAAAAAGATTGGGACTTTATCAGCTCTAAAAATGACGTTGGTGCAAATATTCGTGATTTGAGTGATGATTATTCTCTATTAGCTATTCAAGGTCCAAAAGCTGTTGAAGCTATGCAATCATTAACTAGTCATGATTTATCTGAAATAAAATTCTACAATTTTGTCGTCGGTGATTTTGCAGGAATTGAGCACGTAATTATTTCTGCTACGGGTTATACCGGAAGTGGTGGTTTTGAGATTTACTGTAAAAACTCTGAAGTAAAACAAATATGGGATAAAGTGTTTGAAGCAGGTGCTGATTATGGCATAAAACCGATTGGTTTAGCTGCAAGAGATACACTTCGTCTAGAAATGGGTTACAGCCTTTACGGTAATGATATAGACGATACTACATCACCCTTTGAAGCTGGATTAGGATGGATTGTAAAATTCACCAAACAATTCACCAACTCTGATAACCTTGCCGAATCGAAAAAACATATTTTAGATAGAAAATTGATAGCTTTTGAATTGGACGAAAAAGGAATTCCAAGACAAGGTTACGATATTGTTGATTCTAACGGGAAGCAAATAGGAAAAGTAACTTCTGGAACAATGTCTCCTTCTCTTAAAAAAGGCATCGGTTTAGGCTATGTATCTCCTGTGTTTTCAGATTTTGGAAGCAAGATTCATATTCAAGTTCGTAAAAAAGCAATTCCTGCAACTGTTGTGAAATTACCATTTTACAAAGGGTAAAGTCATTTTTAAGTGTCGATTGATTAATGAAGCAGGATTTAAATAAACATCGCATACTTATACTTGGTGCTAGTGGCTATTTAGGCAATGCTATATATAAAGAATTAGGACCTTACTTTAGAACTTTTGGGACTTATAGAACACCAAAAAAAGACTTTGAAAAGAACAAACAGTTTTTTCAATATAATGTTGAAGAAGATGATGTTTATGAAATATTAGAAGCCTGCAAACCATCTATTATTATCTCTGCACTTCGTGGTGATTTTCATGCACAGACCATAGCACATCAACACATCACGGAGTATGTCATTGAATCTGGATGTAAAATCATATTCTTGTCTTCTGCTAATGCCTTTGATGCTTACAGTAAATTTCCCAGTTATGAGCTAGACAAAACGCTAAGTCATAGTATTTATGGGCATTTCAAAATCAAAATAGAAAACATGCTATTGCGCTTACCCAAAAAGCAAGTTGCTGTTTTAAGATTACCAATGGTTTTTGGTTCTAAAAGCCCAAGAATACTAGAAATAAAACAATTGATTTCAGATAAAGAACCTATAGAAGTATTTCCTAACCTTATAATGAATGTGACATTAGATAAAAAAGTGACACAACAAATTCATTATATCATTAACAGAAATAAGCATGGTGTTTTTCACTTGGGCAGTACAGATTTAGTACATCACGACGACTTTATAAAAGATGTACTTAGTTTTATTTCAGATAAAAAAGTAATCCTAAAACAAGTCTACACCACCAATGAAGACCGATATTTAGCCGTATTACCAAAGTTTAATAAATTACCAAAACACTTACAAATTACTAGTTCTACGGTTTTAGAAGAACTTCAGAAATAAGCTTGTCTATACGCTTCATATTTAGTACTTTTCGATAAACTTATTTTATGAAATTAGACGAAGCAACTATAGAAAAAAAACTACTTCGATTTCCTGATTGGGAATATTTTGAAAACGCTATCCATGCCGAATTTGAGTTTGACAATTTCAAGGATTGTTTTAGTGCCATGAGTAGAATTGCTTTTGAATGTGAAGCACAAAATCATCATCCAAACTGGACAAACGTTTACAATGTTCTTAAAATTTCACTTTCCACACACGATGCAGACGGTGTTACCGAAAAGGACTTTAAATTAGCCGAAGCTATTGAGGCTATTGTAGAGGTTGAAGAGTAAAAGATTACTACATGAAACAAACTCTTGCTCTTTTATTTAGCTTCACATTTTTTATTTCAACTTCTCAAAATGATAAATTCTGTGATGAGCTAATAAAAGTTAATGACATCATACAAAGCTCTCATTTTAGTCCTAAGCCATTAAACGACAGTTTATCTAAACATGTTTTTTATCTTTTTTTAGACAAGATTGATGAAGACAAACACTTCTTTACCGAAAATGATATCTCTAATTTTAAAAAAGATGAATTTTTGATTGACGACCATATCAAAGATAAAAACTGTCTTTTTTTAACTAAATACAATACAACTTTAAAAAGCAGAATCCAAGATTCTAGAGATGTATTGGAATCTCTTAGAGACATTAATTTTGATTATAGTGGTATTGATAGCTTACATTATTATTCTAAAAAAGATTATTCATATTTTAAAAACGAAAAAGCTCAAAGAAAATTTTGGAATAAAAAAGTTCGATACAAAATCTTAAGAAAATTAGTAGAAAATGATTCAATTTATTCTAATATTTCATCCAACTTCAAATCTTTAGAATCATCAATAAAACAAAAGGTAATTGATAATGAAATCTGCCTTCTTAACGATTTAGAACAAACTAAAGGCTCTTTAGATAATTATGTAGAAGAAGCTTTTTTAGATGCTTTATTAAAATATCAAGATCCTAATTCTGCATACCTAAGTAGTTCTGATAAGAATATGTTTGAACAATCTGTAGGAAATTCTCAATTATCTTTCGGAATAACCACAACCAAGGAGAGTAACGGAGATATTACAATAGCACATATTTCAGCAGGTAGCTCAGCTTTTAAAAACGGGAACTTTGAAGTTAATGACATCATTATTTCCTTAGATAGTGGAAACGAAATCATTGAAACCTATTGCACTTCTAACGAAACTATACTAAACTTTTTAAACAATTCAGAAAACAAATCCGTATCATTTAAAATTAAGAAAAAGAACGGTGAAATAAAGAACATTAAGCTTACTAAAAATGTTGTTAATATTGAAGCAAACACCATAACTGGCTTTATTATAAAAGACGAATTTCACAACATTGGCTATATTAATATTCCTAGTTTTTATACAGACTTAGAGTCTATTAACGGATTGGGAGTTACTAATGATGTTGCCAAACAGATTTACAAACTCCAAAAACAAAATATCGAAGCCCTCATCTTAGATTTGAGATTTAACGGAGGTGGTTCTATGAAAGAAGCAGCTGACTTATCTGGAATGTTTATAGACAGAGGACCAGTAGCAATATCTGCTATTAGAAATGAGAACAATTATACTATAAGAGATCCTAATAGAGGTACAATTTTCAGCAAACCTATAGTTATATTAGTAAATCAGTTTAGTGCTTCTGCTTCAGAGTTTTTTGCTGGTGCTATGCAAGACTATAATAGAGCTATTATTGTTGGTTCGATAACTCATGGAAAAGCAACATCACAAACCATAATGCCGCTAAATAACTCAGAAAACACAGCTTTTGTAAAATTAACTATGGGTCAGTTTTACAGAGTTACAGGAAAAAGTCATCAAGGCATCGGAATAAAACCTGATATATCATTACCTAACATTTACGATGGTTACAAAACCAGAGAAGAAAATTTGGCTTACACATTACCAAACTCAACTGTTGATGTCATCATGAAACCAAAGGTAAAGGCTAAAAAAAATATAGACGGCATAAAACTTCAAAGTGAAGAAAGGGTAAATAAAAGCATAGCTTTCAAAGCCATAAAAGACTTTAATGCTGTATTTATAAACAATTACGTTTATAGAGAAGGTTCTTACCCTCTTTCATTAGATTTCATTTTTAATGATGATCAAAATTATTTCGAAGCCTACAGTAATTATGAAAAAGCTATGGATAACACAAAAGTTGTTTATGAAGTAAGAAATACCGATTCTACAAATGAGATCTTAACATACAATTCTGAAGATAAAGAACTAAATAAAAATCTTAAAGAATCAATAGCTAAANACCCTTATATTCAGGAAGCTTATTATATTGCAAACTCTATACTAAATCAATAAATTAACATTCAACATGAAACATTTTTTTACCGTTTTTATTTTTTTATTAGCCTTCTCTGTTAATGCTCAAAAGTTCGATACTGCTGTAGATTATTTAGAATTTGTAGGTGAACAACAAGAAGGAATCACAAAAAAAATGTGGAAATACACTAAAGCAATAGCCCACAGCAAAAGTGACCGAAATGTTGAAAACAAAAGAAAAAGTCTACTAAAAACACTAGATAAGGCCATTGAAAATATTAAAAAAGCACCTGGTTATGATGGTAACGAATTTAAAGGACAGCTTTTAGATCGCTTAAGATTCAACAAAAACTTGCTCAATAATGATTATGCAAAAATTATTGATATGAAAGAAGTTGCCGAACAATCCTACGATTTAATGGAAGCCTACATGATGGCTCAAGAAATGGCAGATAAAAAGCTTGAAGAAACTCAAGAAGAATATGAAGCTAATTATTATGCCTTTGCTAATAAGCACAATATAAAAATAGTTGAGAGCGAAACAGACCTAGGAAAAAAGATGACTTTATCAAATGAAGTTTTTGGCTATTACAAGAAGCTTTATCTCATTTACTTTAAAGTATACATTAATGAAGTGTATTTAATGGAAGCTTTAAATAACAATGATGCTAATGCTATACAACAAAATGCAAACGCATTATCTGAGAGCGCCAAAGAAGGTCTAGAAATACTGAAAAGTGTTGAAAACTACAAAAATGATAAATCAATTGTAATGGCTACAAAAAAAGCATTTGAGTTCTTTATTGATGAAGCAGACAATAAAATGCCTGTTCTAGTAGATTTTCTTGTATCAAAAGAAGATTTAGAAAAGACACAAACAGCTTTAGAAAAAACACCACAAAAAAAACGTACCCAAGAACAAATTGACGGCTATAATGCTCTAGTGAATAAATACAATAAAGGGGTAAAAGATTATAACAAGATTAACACTGAATTGAACAACAAGAGAGAAACTGTTATAAACAACCTTAATAATACCAATCAAAACTTTTTGAAAAAACATATTCCTAATGATTAATAGATTTATTTAAATTTGTTATTCTAAATTTTCGATTTTAGATACATTCAATTAATTAAGAAAACAAAAATATTTTAATACATGGGAAGAGCTTTTGAATTTAGGAAAGCAAGAAAAATGAAACGTTGGTCTGCCATGAGTAAAGCCTTTACTCGCATTGGCAAAGACATCGTAATGGCTGTAAAAGAAGGTGGTCCAGACCCTGACAGTAACTCGCGTCTTAGAGCTGTAATACAGAACGCAAAGTCTGTAAACATGCCAAAAGACAATATTGAACGTGCTATAAAACGTGCCTCAGATAAAAGCCAAGGTGATTATAAAGAGGTTATTTTTGAAGGTTATGCACAACACGGTATTGCTGTTCTTATAGAAACTGCAACAGACAACAACACACGTACGGTTGCAAATGTGCGTTCNTANTTCAATAAAACAGATGGTAGTTTAGGCACTTCGGGATCTGTTGTTTTTATGTTCGATCACACTTGTAATTTCAAAATTAAAGGTGATGGTTTAGACCTAGAAGAATTAGAACTAGAGCTTATAGACTTTGGTGTTGAAGAAATTTTTGAAGACACAGATGAAGACGAAAATGGCAATGAAGTTACCAGTGTAATGATTTACGCTCCCTTTGAAAGTTTTGGTAATATTCAATCGTATTTAGAAGAGCATAATATTGAAATCATTTCATCAGGTTTTGAACGTATACCACAAGTCACTAAAAAATTAACTCCAGAGCAAGCTGAAGATGTTGAAAAACTTTTAGAAAAGCTTGAGGAAGATGATGATGTACAAAACGTATATCACACTATGGAAGAATCAGAAGAATAATATTTCTGATATATAATTTACAAAGAGGGTTTTCTACCCTCTTTTTTGTTTCAGTATAAATTCAAAAATTGATTAATTTTAGATAAAAGTTTTCAATTGACTATTTACAAAACATTTCAAACCAAGCGATTAATCATTCAACCCATTTCAATAGAGGATGCTGATTTCATTTTGGAATTACTGAATTCACCAAAATGGAAAAAGTACATTGGTGATAGAAATATTAATTCTACAGAAGAAGCTCAACAATACATTTCAGAAAGAATGTTACCTAATCTAAAAAAGTATGGCTATTCAAATAACGTAGTCATTAGAAAAGAAGATAACGTAAAATTAGGCACTTGTGGATTGCATAAAAGAGACGGCTTAGAAGTTGTAGATATTGGTTTTGCGTTTCTGCCACAACATGAAGGTAAAGGTTATGCCTATGAAGCAGCTAGCAAACTTACAGAAGCCGCTCATTCAGATTTTAATATCTCTGAACTCAGTGGATATACATTGGAAGAAAACACGTCTTCTAGAAAATTATTAGAAAAACTAGGGTTTTCATTAATAGGTAAAACATTCATACCAAATGACAGCGAAGAATTATTACATTATCACAAAGTTCTAAATCAATAATTTTAAATGCTTACATTTATTAAAAATAGCTACTAAAATGAAATTTCTATCATATCTTTTCATTCTCGTTTTTCTAATAACTCAAGTTCAGGCACAGCAATTGGTTTTAGAAGCACCTTTAGATAGTAATGTTAGTGAATCCTCAGGGTTAATTTATCTCAATAATACACTCATCACTCATAACGACTCTGGTGGTAATAACGAACTTTACGAAATTGATACCTCTACTGGCAATATCTCTAGAACTGTCACCATCTCTAACGCTACAAACGTAGATTGGGAAGATTTATCTCATGACGATACGTATATATACATTGCTGATTTTGGGAACAATCAAGGTAGTAGAACTGACTTAAAAATTTATAGAATATTAATTACTGATTATTTTGCAAACACCAGCGTAACAGCAGATGTTATTAATTTTAGTTACAGTGATCAAACGGACTTTACACCTAGTTCTATGAATACAAATTTTGATGCTGAAGCTTTAGTTCACTACAACAACAACTTGTATATTTTTTCCAAAAATTGGATTGATTGGCAAACCAATATTTATCAATTACCAAAAACACCTGGAAATCATAGTATATCAATTATTGATTCTTTTGACAGTGAAGGTTTAGTTACTGGTGGAATACATAACACCATTAATGATAATATTATGCTTATAGGATATGATGCAGAAGGAACTTTCATAACCGAACTCTCTGGTTTTAGTTCTGGTTTATTCACTAATGGTACAATTACGAAATCTTCAGTTATGGTACCTACAGGCTATTCATTTCAAACGGAAGGTATAGCGACTTTTGGTGAAACAGATTATTACATCACTTCTGAAGCATTTTTTGGAACAGCTTCAGGGTTGTTTAGCTTTAATACATCTACACTATCCAATGAAAATTTTGATGAAGATGATATTGTTTTTTATCCTAATCCTGCTAAGGATAGTATTATTATAAATGAAGAACATAGCACTTTCAAAATTTATGCTATCAATGGACAACTTATGAAGTCTTCAACTAAAAGAGAAATTAATATTTCTGATTTAGAAGCTGGTACTTATTTGATTAAAATTGAATCGGAAACAAATAAGAAAATTACAACTAAAAAGCTAATTATCAAGGATTAAAACAACTAGCCTAGACTAACCTAACATCTTCACCAACAACTCTTTAAGTAAGTCACCTTGAGGTACTGCATTAGCTCCTACTCCTTTCCCTTTAACATCAAATTCTCGTAATAAACCAATGATGTAGCTCACTTGTTTCATAGGATAATTTCGTGCCGCAGTGATGTATTCATTTACAAAGTACGGATTCACTTTTAAAGCTGAAGCAACGTTTCTTGGATTCTTATCAGACATACCATGAAGATGCAACAACTGAGAAAAAAAGTTGTACAGCAACGCTATGGTAACGACCATTGGGTTGTCCTTAGGGTTTTCAGCAAAATACTTAGCAATTCTATGAGCTTTCAAAACATCTTTCTCACCAACCGCTTTTCTTAGCTCAAAATTATTAAAGTCTTTACTAATTCCTATGTTTTCCTCAATATGTTCTGGTGTAATATGTGTGCCTTCAGGTAATACAATTTTAAGCTTGTTAAGTTCATTATTAACCTTACTTAAATCTGTACCCAAAAATTCAACAAGCATTTGAGCCGCTTTAGGAGAAATATCATAACCTTGACCTTTTAGAACTCGTCTAATCCAATCTGGGACTTGGTTTTCATAAAGCTTTTTACTTTCAAAAACCACATTACCACTTTTGTTTAGCGCTTTATATAAGGCTTTACGTTTATCTAATTTCTTGTATTTATAATTTAGAACCAAAACTGTAGTTGGTTGTGGATTTTCGGCATATTGAACCAATTTTTCAATAGTTCTACTAAGATCCTGAGCCTCCTTAACAATAACCACTTGTCGCTCCGCCATCATAGGATAACGCTTTGCATTACTGACAATATCATCTATGCTAACATCTCTTCCATAAAGCACCATTTGATTAAAGCCTTTTTCAGATTCATCCAGAACATTATCTTCAATAAAATCCGAAATCTTATCAATATAATAGGGCTCCTCACCCATTAAAAAATAAATAGGTTTAAGGTCTCCTTTTTTTATTGCTGATACTAATGCTTTTACGTCGTCCAATTGTGGTGTAATTTCTAAATAAAATAAACTCTTATGGAATTTGGGATTCTAAAATTGGGTTTTGTTTTATTCTACACTAAATTTGAAAAAAATAGCGAAAACACATTGCAAAATCTCAACTTTCCAAAGTTTGATTATCGACTCAAAAGTACAGAAAATAAAGTTTCTATTTTTGATGTTATCCGTAAAAAGTTCATTGTTCTTCAACCTGAAGAATGGGTACGCCAACATTGTATTCATTATTTGATTAATCATAAAAAATATCCGCAATCACTCATCAATGTTGAAAAAGAACTTGTTATCAACGGATTGAAAAAACGTTATGATATTGTCATTTTCAATTCTGATGGTAGCATTCACCTTATTGTAGAATGCAAAGCACCTTCAATCAACATTAATCAACTTACGTTTGACCAAATTGCACGTTACAATTTAGTTTTAGATGCTACATATTTGATGGTGACTAACGGAATTAATCATTATTATTGTGAAATGGATATGAAAGCTGAAGCATATTCATTTTTGAGAGATATACCAGATTACAAACAGAATTAAATGTTAGATACCAAAGACATTGCTGTAGTTATCCTTAACTGGAATGGCAAAGATTTATTGAAGCAGTTTTTGCCTTCAATTATTGAACATTCCGAAAATGCTACAATATATGTTGCCGATAATGCTTCTACAGACAATTCTGTAAGCCTTGTTTCTGAACATTTCCCAACAGTAAAAATTATTCAGAACATAGATAATGGTGGTTACGCTAAAGGTTATAACGATGCTTTAAAAAATGTTCAAGAACCTCTTTTATGTTTGGTAAATAGCGATATTGAAGTCACAAAAGACTGGCTAAAACCTGTTTTGAAAGAATTTGATGATCATCCATCGACAGCAATTATTCAACCTAAGATTTTAGATTATAAAGACAAATCGAAGTTTGAATATGCTGGTGCTGCGGGTGGATTTATAGATAAATATGGCTATCCCTATTGTAGAGGACGTATTTTTAATACTGTTGAAGAAGACAAAGGACAGTACAACGACATCATTGATATTTTTTGGGCTTCTGGAGCTTGTTTTTTTATTCGCAATGCTGTTTTTAATAATCTTAACGGCTTTGATGAAAGCTATTTTGCTCACATGGAAGAAATTGATTTATGCTGGCGCGCTTTCAATCAAAATCATCAAATTAAATATGTTGGCCACTCAACGGTTTACCATGTTGGTGGAGCCACTTTAAAAACTAATAATCCAAAGAAAACCTATCTTAATTTTAGAAATAGTCTATTTACTTTAGTTAAGAATGCCGATGGTAATGTTTTCGGGAAAGCATTCGTAAGAATGGTATTAGATGGTATTGCTGGATTGATGTTTTTAGCACAATTAAAACCCAATCATTTTTTAGCCATTTTAAAAGCACATGGCGCTTTTTATTTGAATTTAAATACGGTTTTAAGCCAACGTAAAAAGACTTCAAAACGTGCTGGTTATTACAGAATAACTTCCGTTGTATGGAGTTACTTTATCAAGGGAAAGAAAACATTTTGATTGTTTACAAAACTGTTAAAATTTTTGTTAATCCTTGTACAAGCCTGTCTTCTTTTCTCTAATTTTGAAATGTTAAAATTAACAATTTAAACTAAAACGAAACTTATGAAGAAAATAGTTTTATTAAGTGTTTGTTCTTTAGTGTTGCTAGCATCTTGTGTTTCTAAGAAAGAGCATGCTGCACTTCAGGCAAAATATCAAGAAACTGAAGATTTATTGAATAGTGCCACAGTAAAATTAAACAAATGTCTTTCTGACGCTGCTGCTTCTAATGCAAGAGTAGAAACCATGAAAGATCAGTTAGCTGATTTACGTAAGGCCAATCAAGATTTAATTGATACTAAAGGTAACTTAACTACTCTAACACAAAAAGGTGCTGAAAACCTTGAAAAATCATTAGAAAGCTTAAAAGAAAAAGATTTAAAAATATCTAGACTTCAAGATGCTTTAACTAAAAAGGATAGTGTTACGCTTGCTGTTGTAACAAGTCTTAAGAAAGCAGTTGGTATCAACGATCCAGATATTGAAATTAACGTGGAAAAAGGTGTTGTATTTATCTCTATCGCTGACAAATTATTGTTCAAGAGTGGACAATACACTGTTACTGATAGAGCAAAAGAAATTTTAGCTAAAGTTGCTAAGGTTATCAATAGCAAACCAGATTTCGAAGCTATGGTAGAGTCTCATACAGACAATGTACCATATAACAAACCACCATTAGTTGATAACTGGGATTTAAGTGTAAAACGTGCAACTTCTGTTGTAAGAGTTTTAGAAAGCTTAGAAGTAAATCCTCAACAATTAATCGCTGCTGGTCGTAGCTACTACGTGCCTTTAGTAGAAAATGATACTGCTGAAAACAGAGCGAAAAACAGACGTACTCGTATTGTTGTTATGCCTAAGATTGATCAGTTCTACGAAATGGTAGAGAAAGAAATGAAAAACTTAGCTGAAGGAAACTAATCCTTAGTTAAGATTAAAATACAGAAAAACCCAATGCTTTGCATTGGGTTTTTTGTTGCTAACATAATTTAAAACCTTGTTTAAGATTCTGAAACGAGTTCAGAATGACAATAATTAATTAAAAAGTTTCTACAGCAAAACTTCGACACGCTAAGTCTGACTGCTTAAAATGACACAATTTATTTCAGATAATCATAAGATTTAACCAATCTTATAAATTCTGCTCTGTAACCATTTTCATCTTCTCCTCTACCTTTTTCAGCAAGTTCTATTACTTTATCAATTTTAGCATTATTAAAATATTTAGAGTTTCTAAGTTGCATTCCATATAAGGCAACTGCACTAGCAAAATTCATATCTTCAGAAGGTCCAACTGTAGTTATATTTTGAACATGAACCATTTCAATACTTTTGTCTCCATCTGGTTTCTTGTATCTAAATTTTACCGTAAATAACTCATCACTAAAACTTGAGACCATTTCGTTTTTAGTATATTTTAATTCAGGTACATTTTTTATATAATCGGTTTTTACACCAACTGGAACAATTTCATACAAAGCAGTAACAGTATGCCCACTGCCTAATTCGCCTGCATCTTTGGTGTCATCTATAAAATCTTCATCAGCCAATAACCTGTTTTCATAACCAATCAAACGATAGGCTTGTACTTTATTTGGATTAAACTCTACTTGAATTTTTACATCCTTAGCAATAGTAAACAAAGTACCTCCAAATTCTTTACCAAATACCTTTTGAGCTTCTTGCATATTATCGATGTATGCATGATTTCCATTGCCTTTATCAGCTAAAGTTTCCAATTTTGAATCTTTGTAATTTCCATAGCCAAAGCCTAAAACCGAGAGAAAAACACCTGACTTTCTCTTTTCTTCAATTAACGTTTGCATGTCATTATTACTAGAGGCTCCAACATTAAAATCACCATCAGTAGCCAATATAACACGATTATTCCCTCCTTTTTTAAAGTGTTTTTCTGCAAGACTATAAGCTAATTTAATTCCAGCTCCTCCTGCAGTTGAACCTCCTGATTGTAAATTATCTAGTGCTGATAGTATTTTCTCTTTATCATCACCAGAAGTTGGTTCTAAAACAACACCTGCAGCACCTGCGTATACAACAATAGATACCCTGTCTTTTGGTCTTAGCTGATTCACCAATAGTTTAAATGCACTTTTTAATAATGGTAATTTGTTTTGCGAACTCATTGAGCCAGATACATCAATTAAAAATGTAAGATTTGATGCTGGTAACTCTTCATTATCATAAGTTTTTCCCTGAAGACCTATTCTTACTAATTGTGTATCTTCATGCCAAGGTGTTTGTGTAACTTCGGTATTAATTGAAAAGGGATGTTCACTTGTTGGTTGAGGATAGTTATAATTAAAATAATTTACCATTTCTTCAACTTTCACAGCATCCATAGGAATTGCTTGTCCTGCATTAATCATACGTCTAATATTACTGTATGATGCTTTATCTACATCAATTGAAAAGGTTGAAAGTGGTGAAAGTCCTGTTGATTCAAAATCATTTTCAGTAATATTTGCATAATCTTCATCATTTTGAACACGATAGTTTCCTGATTTTGTGGTGATAACTATGCAACCATCTTTTGCTGAATCGCCAAACTTATCTAGAGCTTCTGATGATTTATAAACGTTCATAGACTCAATATCTTTAGGGTTTATACTCTTAATTAAAGTATTATATCTTTTTTGAACAGGTATACCATCAACTATGTATAAAACATTATCAGTAATACCAACAGATTCTCTTCCTTTGATTCGAACTCCTGCTACCTGACCTGCTAATTGATTAGATATTTTATTATGAAATCTTTGTTTTTTTTGCCGCTTTAATTCAGATTTGCTTGGTTTTCGGGCAACTCCATAACCTAAAACAATAACTTCATCTAAACTATTATCTAATTCTAAAGCCACATCATAAGTATTACTTGAACCGATAATAATTTCTGCTGAGTTCATACCTACATAACTTACAGTAATAATATCTCCAAGATTAACCGTAAGTGTATACTTTCCATCAAAATCAGTTTGAGTTCCTTTAGAAGTTCCTTTAATAATTACACTGGCACCAGGTAATGGCAAACCATCATCTGCTGTAGTTACGATACCTGAAATTGATTTTTCTTGTGCATTAAAGTGCCATGGAATAAGCACTAGACATAAAATGAGTACTACGTTTTTCATAATGTTTGTGTTAATAAGTTTACGGTAAACCTATCAACAAACCTTATGAAGTAAAATAAGGAATGAGTAAACAGTCCTGATGAATGAGTTAACTACCCTATAACAGCATCAATCGTTTTATCACGTTGGATTTTACCATTAACTGTTTCAGAGAATTTATCTACGAAATAGATTTTCTTTGGTATTTCGAATCTGGTAATGCCCTTCAGATATTTTATACGGTTTTCAAAGCTTTCAACGGAATCTCTAGGGTTTTCAATAATAAGAATTAGCTTTTCTCCAAGTGCTTCGTCTTCTTCACCAGCAATTATGAAGCGTTCATCTATAATTGCTTGTAGCTTGTCCTCTATTTGCTCTGGAAACAACTTTACACCAGCTGAATTAACCACATTATCATAACGACCTAATAGTTTAAAAGTGGTGTCGGATTTTAAATCGACAATATCATTAGTGACTAGAGTTTCTTTCACAAGTTTAGACGCTTTGATGGTGAGACATTTTCGTTCATCTTGTCCAAAAACAACGTTTGGTAACGCGGTAAACAAAGGCTGTCCTTTATGACCTTTAGAAGGTAATTGACGCACCGCAACATGAGTTACGGTCTCTGTCATACCATAAGTCTCATAGAATTTAGACGTCTTGGTTTTTATCTTCTCTAATAATGGTTTTGTGACTTTAGAACCACCTACAATAATGGTATCAATATTGCTTGTGTAATTAATAGTATGCTTTAGTTGTAGCGGAATCATAGCACAGAAATCATAGTGCTTTTCATAATCGAAAATTGGATGTGCACTTGGCTCAACACAATCAATATCTAATCCTAAAATCATAGCACGAACCAACATCATTTTTCCTGCAATATAATGACTCGGTAAACAGTCTATTGCTGTATCTCCTGGCTCTAAACCAAAGAAATCACCTGTGGCAATTGCAGAGTTAACCATGGCTTGTTTCTTTAGCTTAATAGCTTTTGGTTGCCCTGTAGAACCTGAGGTATTCACATAAATAAAGTCTTCTTTATTTAGCCAATCCATTAAAAAATTTCCCGTAGCCTTTTCATAAGGTGCACCTTCTTTAATTAAGCTGTAGGCAACTTCTTTTAAATCTTCAAAATCAAAATGAAGACCATTAAACTTAAAGCGGTTATGGATTTTGTCGTACTGAGGTGTCATCTATTCTATGATTTTATAATCTTCTTTTGGTGGTTCTACTACTTTTCCAAATAACTTTTCTTTCCAGTTTTTCCAACCATAAACTTTAGAAAGAATGAATAAAATTATTGGAAATACTATAAATACTGGCATAAAAACATCAGCAAAACCTGCACTTGTAGGATTTGACATATCTTTTAAAACCGAATGTGTTTGAAAAGCTGTCCAATCTGCAGTAACCAATAAAGCTGTAAACAAGTTGTTAGCCGCATGGAATCCTAAAGCCAATTCCAAGCCTTCATCCATTAAAGTCATAATTCCTAAAAACAATCCTGTTCCTATGTAATAAACCATAATCACATAGCCTAATTTCTCTACTTCTGGATTAGCTATATGTAAAAGCCCAAAAACTACTGAAGTAAGTAAGAGAGGAAACCATCTATTCTTAGTTGCTATACCCAAACCATGCATCAAATAACCTCTAAACAAGTATTCTTCACAACTGGTTTGTAATGGCACTAAAGCTATGGCAATAACACTTAGTATTAAGAATTTATTGAGGTCAAAATTCAATACATAGTTTTCTGGTGACATAAAATAATCTAACAACACCAGTCCTGAAGAAAAAATACCCCAAGCAAAGAAGATGACCCAAAAGCGTTTCCAATCTATTTTTGGTCTAGACGTTGTTAACTGGGTTATCGACATTTTGTGCAAAAACTTGTTGACTACAAAAATACCTACGAGTCCAAAAGCAAAAGATAATAGCATTAGAGCCAAATTAAGGTTAGACTCTAAAACTCCCATCAAGGCAGCCTCATCTAATTCAAATAGATTCATACCCTGTTGTTTTGCCTTCAAAATTGCAGCTACGGTAAATGGTATTTGTCCTGCTACTATAAATGCTATAATAATAACAACTCCGACAATGTATCTCCAGCCTTCATGTAAGCCTTTGTAGGCTTGTTGTATATAATTCAACTTCATAAATTAAATTTCCAATTGTGTTTTGTATTGTACTGCAAAGTACCATTTTTTACAGTTAATGGGGAAGAAAAATTATTAGTAAATAAACTTCCTGTTCCTAGACCTTGCGGCATGTTATTTTTTAGACTGTATGTCCACTGAGAAATAGCATTGAGCCCAACATTACTTTCAAGTGCACTCGTAATCCACCATTTTATATTTAAATTCTCAGCGATATCAATCCATTCTTGGCTACCTCCAAATCCACCAACTAAACTTGGCTTTAAAATGATGTATTGCGGTTTTATGGTTTGGAGTAATTCCTCCTTTTCTTCTTTGTAAAAAATCCCTATTAACTCTTCATCTAAAGCTATTGGTAAAGGTGTCACTTCACAAAGTTTAGCCATAACCTCAAACTGCTTTGGTTTTATTGGTTGTTCGATGGAATGTAATTGATATTCTGATAATTGATTTAGTTTTCCTAAAGCTTCACTTGAATTAAAAGCTCCGTTAGCATCAACTCGTAATTCTATATCTGAAACTGAAAATTCCTTTCGTATAGACTTCAAAATATCTAATTCGGTCTGAAAATCTATGGCCCCAATTTTCATTTTTATACAATCAAAACCAGCTTCAATTTTATCCTTTATTTGTGTCTTCATAAAGGCTTCATCTCCCATCCAAACCAATCCATTAATCGGGATATTATCGAAACCTTTAGTGAATGCAGAAGGAAATAACAAAAAGGGATCTTCACTTTCTAAAGATTTAAAAGCTGTTTCTATACCAAATTGAATACTTGGGAATTCTTTTAACTCAGATAAAAGACGATCTAATCCAAGATTAATATTGTCGCAAGTCCATTTTAGTTTGTCTTCATAATCTGGTCGGTCATCAACAGACAAACCTCTTAGAATACCACACTCACCTACACCAATTTTATCTCCTGAATTGAGTTTTATAAACCAAGTTTCTTTAGTAGTCATAACACCACGAGACGTTCCGCTTGGTCTTTTAAAGTTTAATACATATCGTTGGTAAGTCGCCCTCATAATCTCTTTCAAAAATACTTAAATAATTTTGTATTTTAGGAGTCAAACAACAATCAAAATGCCCAATTTTCCGAACATAATTTTGTACGCCATTCCGTTTTTTATTTTGGCGATGTTGCTAGAGTTATATGTAACTACAAAAGAGCATATTAAGACTTACGAAGCTAAGGACGCTTTTTCNTCTATTGCNATGGGTTTGGGCAATGTTATTTTGGGTTTTGCAAGNAAGGCNTTGGTGTTATTAGCTTTGTTTTGGATCTATGANAACTTCAGATTNTTTACTATTCCGGTAGCATGGTGGTCATTTGTATTACTGTTCTTTGCNGATGATTTTTCTTATTATTGGTTTCATCGTGTGTCGCATGAATGTCGTTTGTTTTGGGCATCTCATNTAGTGCATCATTCTTCTGAGCGCTACAATCTTAGTACTGCATTACGACAAACTTGGTCTGGTGGTTTTTATTCGTTTATTTTTTGGCTGTGGTTACCGCTTTTAGGATTTCATCCTGCTATGATATTATTACAAATGTCCATTAGTTTATTATATCAGTTTTGGATTCATACCGAAGCCATAGATAAAATGCCGCGTTGGTTTGAAACCATATTTAATACACCTTCGCATCACAGAGTGCATCATGGTAGTAACCCGATTTATTTAGACCGAAATCATGCTGGAATATTGATTATTTGGGATAAACTCTTCGGAACATTTCAACCAGAGTTAGATGACGAAAAGGTAAAATATGGACTTGTAACTAACATCAACACTTATAATCCTGTTAAGATTGCTTTTATTGAGTGGTGGAACATGCTAAAAGACACATTTACCGGAAAAAAATCTCTAAAAGATCGTTTTCAATATTTGATAAAACCACCAGGTTGGAAACACGATGGTACTGGTAAGCTAAGTGATGATTTACGTGAAGAATGGTTGAACTCCAAAAAATAAAACATGACATTTGACAATAAAGTTATTTGGATAACAGGCGGAAGTAGCGGTATTGGTAAAGCATTAGCATATAAA
>PAJL01000054.1 GCA_002706045.1 Flavobacteriaceae bacterium | reverse complement strand
TCCTTCTACACCAAGGTTTGCCCAATCGTTTAATTCTTGTTGAATGTATTTTTGTGTGCTTTTTGGTTGTAATCCTAGCGAGTTTCCTGTAAAGTATAACCAATCATTTCCGTCTTTGTCTTTTGGAATATGAAATTGACTGCGGTATTGCGCTAAAGAATCGTTTTGGTCTTGTGTTTTTGCGTAATCAAGACCTGTTTTATAGTCAGACAATGTGCTTTTAGTTTTAGTTGATTTTTTAATCTGAGTATAAAAATAAGGATAATTAGTGAGTGCTTAAAGACGTTTGGATGCATATAAAAAATAAATCGCTTCAATTTTTTCTAATTGAAGCGATTTGAATATATATGGACGCCTATGGCGGAATATTTAATTTATAATATATACGCAAATAGACTTTCCTTTGGATTTTTAAAAATTGAATTTTAGGATTTTTTTAAGATTTTTACTTCATTGAAATTTCAACATTTGAGAAATTAAGATTCCAATTACCACCTTCCTTTTTATGGTCAATAGCGATTTTAATACCATTAAAATCTTTATAGTTTTCAAATGTATTAGACAGTGATGGTTCTGGTGAATTTCCTTGTCTATACGTCCATTCTCTAATTAGATAATCTTTATCAAAATAAATATCGTAAGCGTCACCAGGGGTGTAACCGCCTTCATCAGGATAGGTAATAGTAATCATATCTAATTGTTCTTTGTTAATTGGTGATTCTACTTTTTTAGGCTCAGAAATGGTTGCAGATGTATCCCAAACCAATTGAAACGGTACTAAAAGCCAGAACTTATCATTTGTGAATTTCTTATCTAATGAAATAGAAGTACTGTCAACTGTATCTAGAAAAAAAGATACAGTATCATTTTCCATTAGCGACCAGACTTTATAACTTTTAGGATACCATCTCCAAGTCCGTTCAGAATGATTATTGTTTTGATCAACATTGAAAGTGAAATCAAGTTCAGAAACTCTTTTCCAATNNTCNTAACCNTGAGCNTTNGCNATTTTNTCAGCAANACTNAATTCNATTACTTCTTCNTCAATAGNNGTTTCTTTCTTTTCNGATTTNCATGANGAAAGNANTAATAGNCATATNAAGCTNANGTAAANCGGTTTCATATAAAAAGNTGTTTTAAATTACATCAAAATTAATCAACCATGGATAAGTACGCTAATTATTTTGATGTTAATAAGGAAACNTGGAACAAAAAAGTAGCTNTACATGCNNANAGNNANATGTATGATTTAGNNTCTTTTAANTCNGGNAAATCTTCTTTAATGCCATATGAATTNAAGGCTTTNGGNGATGTNAANGGNAAATCNCTTTTNCATCTNCAATGTCATTTTGGGCAAGATACATTGAGTTGGAGTAGGATGGGAGCCNANTGCGTTGGTGTGGATTTAAGTAATGAAGGCATTAAGCTNGCCAAGNAGCTTAATGACGAATTGAANCTNNATGCNGAGTTTGTTTGTTGTAANGTTTTGGATACTTCTGAATACGTAAANGATAAGTTTGATATTGTTTTTACAAGTTANGGTACNATNGGATGGTTNCCCGACTTGAAGCCTTGGGCTAANATGATTTCGGANCGTTTAAAAAGTGGAGGTATATTTTATATTNTTGAATTTCANCCTATTCTTTGGATGTTTGATTATGTTGATGGTNAACCANAAATGAAATANCANTANAGTCAAGATGAAGTGATTTATGANGAGTACGAAGGTACTTATGCTAATCAATCTTCAAAAATGGTGAGTAAAGAATATGGATGGAACCATGGATTGAGTGAAGTGGTAAACGCACTTATTGAAGCCGGTTTGCAAATAGACTATCTTAATGAATATGACGAGAGTCCTTATGATGTATTTCCTGATTTAATAAAAACTGAAACAGGATTATATAAGATGAAAAACCAATTGTTTCCTATGATTTTTGAGATTAAGGCAACAAAACAGTGATACTAAAATCACTTTAATATTTTTGATATAAATACACTTAACTCAATCAAACTAACTGAACACTCATTGCTCTTTCAATTAATATTTTATCTGCTTAGATTTGTGAAAAATACATCATGAAAAAACTATTATTCTTGTCATTTATTCTTTGCGTCAATTTTTCTTTTGGACAAGAACTTAATGAGTTTGAATTGAAAAGCAGGAAGAAGGCAGATCATGTATTTAGTAAAATAGCTGAATCACAATCTCATAATTTTCCATATTTATTATTAAGTTCTGGAAATTCGTACTATTTAATAATTATTGATAGGAAAACTCACTACACAATGGTCAAAGCAAATTTAGATGAAAATGATAATGTTGACATTGAATCTCTTAAATCAATTAAAAAATCAAACAAAATATTAAACAAGGCTTTTGATAAATTGATTTATAAAACTGATTTTACTGGTTTTCAATCAGATTTTTTTAAGAATGGATATAAACATGCATCAGGCGCAACTACATATTTCGTTATGAAAGATGAGAATCGAATACGTTATGGGGAATCATCTTTATCAATAATAATTGATCCAAGTCCCATAAACAAAGAGGTTTATACTTATTTGTTAACTTTACTGATTAATAAATAATTTTTTTCTATGGATTTAGATATATTCAAGTTTTATATCTTTTGGGTATAATTAATGCTTTTCTTCGTCTTTTAACAATTCAGGAAATTTTGATTTAAAACGGTTTAATCTTGGTATAGAAACAGCCCTTACATAGCTTTGATTTGGGTTTCGTTTTTCAAAATCTTGATGATAGGCTGACGCNTTATAAAACTTTTGAAAAGGATACACTTCAGCAGCTATTGTAGCATCTAACTTTTTAGCTAATGCAGCTTTTTTTTCCTCAATAATTTTCTTTTGTTCATCATTCTGGTAGAAAATAATAGAACGGTATTGAGGTCCATTATCTGGTCCTTGTCCATTAACTTGAGTTGGGTTTTGTGATCCAAAATAGACATCTACTAAAGTAGAAAAACTAACAACTTTTGTGTCATAAATCACTTCAACAGCTTCAGCATGTCCTGTTGTACCTGAGTGACTTTTTTCATAAGTAATATCATCTGTATGTCCGCCCGAAAAACCACTGTAAACTTCTTCAACACCCTTTACACTTTGGTAAATAGCTTCAACACACCAAAAGCACCCACTTGCGAAATAGGCTTTTGCTTTGCCGTTTTCTAATGGAACTTCTATAGGTTCGGCTTCAATTACTGCTTTTTGTTTTGGGTTGACTTGAGCTTGATTATGGCAACTAAAAACGACGCTCAGTACCAAAATTGATAAGATCTTTTTCATATAATTTTTTCTTTTTTCAATAGTCGTTTAAAATTACAAAACCTTAATATGGATTGTTTTAAAATTCTATTAAAATAAAAAAGCCCCTGCAAGTGCAGAGGCTTTATCAATATTTTATTTTAGGATTACTTGCCTAGTTTAGCAAATAACTTATCCATTTTTGCTTTTTCTTCTTCAGCTAGNTCAGCATCAACTAAGATACGTCCACTNTGCTCATCAGTAATTACTTTTTTACGAGAAGCAATTTCTACCTGTACTTGNGGAGGAATTGTAAAGAAAGAACCACCTGAAGCACCACGTTCTATGGCAACAACAGCTAGNCCATTCTTAACGTTATTTCTAATTCTTAAGTAAGCTTTTACTAAACGCTCATCAATTTTCTTTTGGTATTCATCAGACTTACCTAAAAGTGCTTCTTCTTCTTTTTCAGTTTCTTTTAAAATCTCATTAAGTTCACCTTTTTTGTGTTTAAGGTGTGCTTGACGATCTTTTAAACGATCTTTAGTTCCAGAAATCACTTCTTTTTTCTGCTCAATCTGTACTTTGAATTCTTTGATGTGCTTTTCAGCTAATTGAATTTCTAATTCTTGAAATTCAATTTCTTTAGTCAATGAGTTATATTCTCTGTTGTTTCTAACATTTTTTTGTTGCTCACTGTATTTTTTGATTAAGGCCTTAGCTTCTTCAATTAAGTTTTTCTTGCCTTTAATCTCATCGTCAATAATAGCAAGGCTATCATTTAGCTTTTCTAATCTGGTGTTTAATCCTTCTACTTCGTCTTCTAAATCTCTAACTTCTAAAGGAAGCTCACCTCTGACATTTCTTATTTCGTCTACTCTAGAGTCAATTAATTGTAAATCGTATAATGCTCTTAAACGTTCTTCAACAGAAACTTCAGCTTTTTTTGCCATAATTATAAATACTTAACCGGATTTGTACTAATTTTTGATAAAATGATCCTGCCTGCCGGCAAGGCAGGTGCAAAATTAGTAATTTTTTCCGAGAGATAGTCTACTAAAAACGATTTTGTGAACTGCTCACTTTCATAATGTCCTATATCGGCTAAAATAATGCTCTTTTCTGCCGTGAAAAAATCGTGATATTTAAGATCTGCTGTAACTAATATATCTGCTCCTGAGGCTTTTGCTGCATTAATAGCAAAGCTACCAGAGCCACCTAAAACGGCTATTTTTTTAACGGGTTTATCAAGAATTTCAGAATGTCTTATACACTCAGTATTCATTTTGTTTTTAATGAATTTTAAACAGCTTTTTGCATCCATTTCGGTTNNTAGNTCACCAACCATACCAATACCGATATGTTGGTTGGTGTTTTCTAAAGTNGTTATTTCATAGGCNACTTCTTCGTAAGGATGCGTGTTGAATAACNTTTTTAGAACTATTGATTCTAAATGTTTATGAAAGGTAACGGAAATAGCAGTTTCATTTTCAGTATGTAATTTACCTTTTTCTCCAATAACAGGATTAGAATTTTCATTTCCTAAATAGGTGCCTTCACCATCAATATTAAAACTGCAAGATTCATAATTGCCAATACTTCCCGCTCCAACTTCAAAAAGTGCTTTTCTAAGTGATTCAGCATGTTTTTTAGGAACATACGTTTGAAGTTTTTTTATGGTGTCAGATTGCGGGATTAATATTTTTTTATTGTTCAAACCAAGTTGGTTACATATAATATCGTTAACTCCTTGAATGGCATTATCTAAAGCTGTATGAATTGAAAAAATGGCAATATTGTGCTGTATGGCTTTGATAACCACACGCTCAACATAGGTTTTGCCAGTTAATTTTTTTAAACCTTTAAAAATAATAGGATGAAAACTCACAATGAGGTTACATTCATTATCTATAGCTTCATCGACGATACTCTCGAGAGTATCTAGAGTAACAAGGATTCCTGTAACTTCTTGATTTTTATCACCAACCAAAAGACCAACATTATCAAAATCTTCAGCATAGGCTAGGGGAGCTAAATCGTGAAGTTGATTTATAACATCTTGAACAATCATAAGTGTATATTTGTTTCAAAAATAATATAATTTAGTGCTCGTGAAGTTGATTCGAAAAATATTGTTTCCTGTTGTACCCATTTATTATTTGGTAACATGGTTCAGAAATAAACTGTACGACAATGGTGTTAAATCCTCAAAGTCGTATGACTTTCCTGTAATATGTGTAGGTAATCTTAGTGTTGGTGGAACAGGAAAAACACCAATGATTGAATATTTAATCAGGTTGTTGAAGGAAGAAAAAAGAGTGGCTACATTGAGTAGAGGCTACAAAAGAATTACTGAGGGATTTGTTTTAGCAGATGAAAATGCAACTGCAGATACTATAGGTGATGAACCGTTTCAGTTTTTTAGAAAGTTCGAAGATATAAAAGTTGCTGTAGACGGCAACCGACAAAATGGTATTGCAGAATTGAGAACTTTGGAGAGTAAGCCAGAAGTAATTTTATTGGACGATGCGTACCAACATAGAAAGGTAAAAGCAGGTTTTAATATTCTATTGACATCTTATGCTAATCCGTATTATAATGATATGGTTTTACCAACAGGAAATCTAAGAGAACCAAAATCAGGTTCTAAACGAGCAGATGTTGTTGTTGTAACAAAATGTAATCCTTCTATATCGGAGGCAGAGAGGAATGAAATTACTAGAAGTTTAAAACTCAAATTCCATCAAAAAGCATTTTTTAGTTATATAGACTATGCTAAAAATGTAATTTCTTGGCAGAAGGAATTACCATTAAATCAATTACAAGAATTTACTTTGGTAACAGGTATTGCTAATGCTACTCCATTAGTAGAGTTTTTAAAGAAACAAGGGTTGAAATTCGAGCATTTAGAATTTCCGGATCATTATAGCTTTAGACCAAATGACATAGAATTATTAGAAAGGAAGGGGACTATTTTAACAACCGAAAAGGATTACGTAAGGTTGTCGGATTATGAAAGCTTTAAGGATAAGCTATACTATTTGCCAATACAAATGTCAATATTCAATAATGAAGAATTTGATGAAACTATTAAGTCATTTGTTAGCTAAAAAAGCTAGAAACAATTTTTTCACCAGATAAAGCAGCGAATAATTTCTTTTCAAAATCTTCTTGCTTAAATGGTTTAGAGATAATATCATCAAAACCAGCTTCACCGAACTCATGCATTTTATCTTCAAGAGTTACGGCAGTAAGTGCAAAAATAGTTAGTTCTTTATCAAAAGTTCTAATGATTTTTGTGGCTTCCAATCCGCTAATTCCCGGCATATGGATATCCATTAAAACAACATTGTACTCAACAGCTTTTACCTGTTCTACAGCTGCTTCGCCATTATCTACAATATCACAGTAAAGACCCATTTTGGTAAGAATCTTTTTGGTGATCATCTGGTTAATCTTGTTGTCTTCAACAATCAAGATTTTTACATCGCTTAGATCCAAATCTTCCATTTTATTGGTTTTTTTCGTTTCCTCTACTATTGGCTCATCAATGCTTTCAGTGTGTTCTAAAGGAATTTCAAAGAAGAATGTAGTGCCTTTTCCAAGTTCACTCTTCAAGTAAATTTTACCTTTCAGAATCTGAATAAGCCCTTTTACAATAGAAAGTCCTAGACCTGTACCACCATATTTTCTGTTAATTTGTACTGAACCTTGAGAGAAACTCTCAAACATTTGGTCTTGTTTTTCTTTTGTAATACCGATGCCATTGTCTTCAATTTCAAATCGAAGCGTGTACATTTTGTCCTTTTGGGCAATTTTGTACGCTCTTACCCAGATGTCTCCATCTTTAGTAAATTTAATGGCATTTCCTAGTAGGTTAATTAAGATTTGGGAAATCTTTAGCTGGTCACCAATATAGGTTTCTGGCAACCCTTTTTCATAATCAAAGTGTAATGAAGTGTCATTGTCATTAGCAGAATTGCCAAGCGCAGACATTACATTTTCTATTTTATTTTTAAGGTTGAATTGTTCTGGGTCTAATTCAACTTTGTTAGCTTCAATCTTATTAATCTGAAGAATATCATTAATAAACGTTAATAAATAATCTCCAGAGAATTTTAATGATTTTAAATGCGGAATTTGATGTTCTTTAGGTTCTTCATCTAAAAGCATATTTGTTAATCCTGTTACTGCATAAAGTGGTGTACGAAGTTCGTGCGTAACAGTAGAAAGGAAATTTGCTTTGGTTTTTGAAGCTAATTCAGCTTTTTCTTTTGCAACAATAAGTTCATCATTTTTCTTATGAAGCATATTGTTGGTTTTCAGTCTAATATTATTGTTTTTATATAATGATAATGTTAGAAGCGAAAGAATTGTGATTAAAGCAATACTTAAAATTGTTGTTATTCTCGTAAAAGTACTCTCTGCGTTAACCTCTTCAATCTGAGCTAAAAGCTGNGCNTTTTCATCATCTTTATANTTATTNATNGATTCACCAGTTGCTCCTTGAGCTAGATTTTCNCGTTTTACNTTAAGGATGGAATCTGATAGCTCAATGTGNCGNTTTATAAANTCATAAGANTTTTTAAANTCTCCTTTGTTTTTATGAATNTCACTNATTATAAGATANGCTTGNTTAACATTTTCAANAATGTTATTTTCTTGAGCAATNGTNAGACCTTCTTNAGCTTGCGAAAGNGCTAANTCATCATTTNCAAGAGCACTTGAAACNTTACCATTCTGAATAAGNGCACTACTTAAGAGTCTATCCTGNTTNTATTTTTTAGCTAAAATGATTGTCTTCTCNANTTGANCTTTTGCCTCTTCATAACGTTTTTCAGCAATAAATACTTTTGCTTCNTTTAGGGTTACTTCAGAGATGTANTCTTCTAANTCTTCTTGCTCAAATAAGTTTTTTGATGCNGTAAAGTATTCTAAAGCATCTTGATATTCGCCTTTTGTACTGTGAATAACACCTTTAATATTGTAGGTTACTGCCAAACCAGAATAGTCGCTAATTTCACGTTGAATTTGACTAGCTTTATTTAAGGAGATATTAGCTTGNTCTTGCTCATTTACCAAAAATTGGACTTTGGCAATTTTAGTGTGAATTTTACCTTGACTGGCTTTATCTTCAATTTTTTCAGCAATTTCAAAAGCTTTATTAAGGTTATCTAAAGCATTATAGTAATCACCTCTATCGCTCTCCAACTTAGCTTGTTCAATGCGGTTTTGAAGTCTTAATGACAGCATGTCTGCGTCCTCTACACTTTCTTCTTGTGCAAAAGCCAGACTACAAAAACATGCTAAAAAAACAAATATGTGATATTTGATCNGGGACATTTCAGCTTTCTTTATTTGAACAAATATAATTATTTATTCGACAAAAGTGCTTTTTTGTTCGATAAATTGCAAATTAAATCTAAAATTCTTGAGCTATAGCCAGTTTCATTATCGTACCAGCCTACTATTTTAACCATGTTTCCGATAACAGACGTCATTTGGGAATCAAATATGCAAGAATGATAATTTCCGATTATATCAACTGAAACTATAGGATCTTCAGTATATTCTAATATCCCTTTTAAGTTTGATTCGGCTGCATTTTTAAAAATAGAATTAACTTCTTCTATTGAGGTATCTCTCTTAACATTAATGGTGATATCAGTTAAAGAGCCATTGGCTACAGGAACTCTAATACCGCAGCCACCAATAACATTAGATAAGTCAGGGAAAATTTTAGTCAATGCTTTTGCAGCACCTGTTGTAGTAGGTACAATAGATTGTCCAGCTGCTCTAGCACGCCTTAAATCTCTGTGCGGTTGGTCGTGTAAACTTTGATCGGTTGTATAGGAATGAACCGTAGTAATATAAGCCTGTTTAATACCCAAATGTTCCTTAATTAAAGAAATCATTGGTGCAGCATTGTTTGTAGTACAAGAAGCATTTGATAATATGGTGTCAGAACCATCCATAAGATTATCGTTAATACCTAAAACAATAGTTTTAATATCATCATCTAATGGAGGAACAGAAAGAATAACAGACTTGGCACCATTGTTTATATGTTGTTGAAGTTCTATTTTGGTTTTGAATTTTCCTGTTGATTCTATTACTACATCTGGATTTACAGATGACCAATCTATAGACTTTGGACTGGTTTCCCTGTAAAGTCGAATTTTAATATCATTGAGGATGATATGATTTTCATCAAAAGAAACGGATTCATTTAAAATACCATGAATACTATCATACTTTAATAAATGACTAAGCGTTCTACTGTCTGCGAGATCATTTATAGCGACAATTTGAATTTTTGGATTTTGAAGTGCTAATCTAAAAACTCTTCTGCCAATTCTACCAAAGCCATTGATGGCAACCTTAATCATTAGTTAATGTGTTTTTGAGCCTTGTAAGAGGATCTAACCAATGCACTACTTTCAACATGTCTAAAGCCCAAATCCAAACCAATTTCTTCGTATTCCTTGAATTCATCAGGATTAATAAAACGCTGAACAGGTAAGTGTTTTTTACTTGGTTGAAGATATTGGCCAATAGTTACGACATCTACATTATTATCTTTAAGATCATGTAGCGTTTCAATAACTTCTTCTCTAGTCTCACCTAAACCGAGCATTATACCAGACTTTGTTCTTCGCTGACCTTGTTCTTTTAGGTATTTTAATACTCCCATACTACGGTCGTATTTTGCCTGAATTCTTACTTCACGCGTAAGACGTCTAACCGTTTCAATATTGTGGGATACAACTTCTGGCGCAACATCAATTATTCTGTCGATATGCTTTTCTATACCTTGAAAATCTGGAATTAAAGTTTCTAGAGTGGTTTCTGGGTTCATGCGTCGTACAGCTTTCACGGTTTCTGCCCACATAATGCTTCCCATATCTTTAAGGTCATCTCTATCTACACTTGTTAAAACAGCATGTTTTATTTGCATTATTTTTATGGAACGTGCCACTTTTTCTGGCTCATCCCAATCTACTGTTTCTGGTCTTCCGGTTTTTACACCGCAGAATCCACAAGAACGTGTACAAACATTACCTAAAATCATGAAAGTTGCAGTACCTTCTCCCCAACATTCACCCATATTAGGACAACTTCCNGAAGTACAAATAGTGTTTAGTTTATATTTATCTACCAAACTTCTAAGCTCAGTATATTTTTTTCCGGTAGGAAGCTTAACTCTAAGCCATTTTGGTTTACGTTCTGGTAATATATTTGAAGCAACTTTTGTTTCCATGCAAATTGTAATTTCAATTTACAAAGATACGAACTTAATAATAAAAATAGGCTAGAGTGTTAATAGATACCAAATACTAAAACCAATTAAAAACAGAATGCCAATCCATGATAAAACATGAAGTTTTAGTGTTGGTCTCCATTCTTTTGGTGTGTGCTTACTGGTAATTAATTTGTANTTNGCAATAGCATAAAATGGCGCTGTAACAAAAGAAAGTATCGTGGCCAATTCNATTAGNAAACCCATTTCAGATTTTAAAAATAAAAATATTGAAATAGTACCAACAACTAAAACTAAAACCCATAAAAGAAAACCGTTGTTTTGTTTCTTTTTGAATAATAGCTCTGTGGTTTTATGCATTGCTCTAGGAGAAGCGTCTAAAGTAGTAAGCGTAGTGCTAAACATTGTTGTAAATGCCGCAATACCAATTATAATATAAGACCAATTTCCCAGTTGTTCTGTATACATGCTAATGAGCTGATTGGCAAAAACAGAAGCTTTATCGCTGAGAGTTTCACCAGAATTGAACATTACTAAAGTGCCGAGCGCAATAAAACCAAGCCCAACAAATATGGCAGCTATAAATCCTACATTAAAATCAAATAGAGAGGATTTTACATCATAATCGTTATTNTNNTTATGCTTTTCTATNGCCCAAAGCGATTGCCAAATAGAAACATCTAANGGTGCTGGCATCCATCCCATAAAAGCAATTAAGAANCCTATNCTACNAGCATTTTCAGGAATGATTTGGGTNAAAACAATAGTTTGGTTATCAGTTTTTAAAGCTAAAAAAACAGCTATAATAGTACTTACGGTAAGCATAATGACTATAATTTTCATCANCTGGTCTAAAAACTTATATCTGCCTCTAAGTACAATTCCTAGGCAAACAGCAAGAATAATGATTGTCCAGATTTCAACCGAAATAAAGTTTCCAAATAAACTACTGGCCAAACCAGCAGTTACAATAGTAACCGCAGTCTGTATAGTAAACATGGTTAAAAAAGTCAATATGAAATAAATTATCAAAACAGGTTTGCCAAGTCGCTTGTAGCCGTCCAATAAACTTTCGCCTGTAGCTAATGCATATCTTGGACCAAATTGAAAAAAAGGATATTTTACTACATTAATGAGTAATAAAGCCCAAATAAAACCAAAACCAAATTCTGCACCAGCTCTTGTAGATTGAACTAAATGAGAAACACCAATTGCTGCACCGGCAAATAATAAACCTGGTCCTAATGTTTTTAGACTAAATCGCATTATTTCTTTTGAATAATCTCTGCTAATANTTTTTTAGCACGAAGTAACTTCACCTTTACATTGTTTATAGGTTCTTTAAGTTCTTCTGAAATCTCTTTATAACTAAGCTCTTGGAAATACCTTAAATTAATAACTTCCTGATAATGCGGTTTCAACTTTTTAATATCACGTAAGAGTTTAGCTAAGTTTTGCTCTGTAATAATTTTATCTTCAGGAGAAGGAGAGTCGTCTATAATATCGAGATAGCTGTCTTCGTTGTCTTTTGATGTATTTCTAAAACTACGTTGTTGCTTTCTAACTAAATCTATATGTATGTTTTTGGAAATGGTAATTAACCAAGTCTTAAACTTATAATCCTCATTATAGGTATGTATTTTATCAAAAGCTTTAGAAAATGTTTGTATGGTAATGTCTTCAGCATCATTTTCGTTTTCAGTTCTTTTTAGTTGAAATGCATAAACATCATTCCAATANGTATCTAANAGAAAATTGAATGCAATTTGATTGTTGTTTTTGGCTTTGCTAATAGCGTCTTTTATTTCCAATGTTTGGGTTTAGATATAAGATTAGCAATAAAGATAAATAATTGAGATGTAATAAGGCATAATTCTAAAAAAGGTGATAAAACTAATAAGTCTATTTCTCCTAATTTTTTAGCAGTGAACCCGAAAGAGAAGAAGTATATGACAAATCTCAATACAATTAAAGCTAAAACCCATTGCCAATTAAAATTTAGGGAAAGAAGTAAGATTCCTAATGCCCAAAATAGAAATTGTGACATATAGAATAATCCTAACAAAAACTGATGCTTAAACTTATAGAATTTAGAAGTACTGATATGTCTTCGTTTTTGTAAAATCCAATCTTTAAACTTGTGTTTTGGTTCAGAAACCGTAAAACTATCGGTATTGAAACAAATTGATGTATTCGATTTGTTTGCAGTTTCGTTGATAAACAAATCGTCATCNCCAGAATTAATGAATACGTGATTNCTAAAACCAGAATTATTAAAAAACAAATCTTTTTTATAAGCCATATTTCTACCAACTCCCATATAAGGTGAACCTAAGTTGGCATAGGAGAAATATTGTAAAGCTGTNATAGTGGTTTCAAAACGTATNAGCTTGTTTAGTAGNGAATATGGTTTTTTAGAATAGCCTCCATGACCAATAACAATCGACTTTTCCTTAGAAAAACTTCCTGCGATGTAAGATAGCCATTTGGTTGATGTTGGTTTGCAATCTGCATCTGTAAAAACTAGATGCTCATGCTTAGAAGCTTTTATGCCTAGCGTTAGTGCATACTTTTTATTACCCCAAAACCTTTCGTTAGTTTTTACATCTACTAATTTTATGTTAGTGTGTTTGGATGCAAAGTCCTCTATAATTTCTAATGTATCATCAGAAGAGCTGTCGTTTACTAAAACAACTTCAAAATTCGGATAATCTTGATTTAAAATTAAAGGAAGGTTNTTCTTAAGNTTTNCAGCTTCNTTTTTTGCNCAAATTATAACTGAAAGTGGAATATTTGTNTTTTGCTGATTTTCAGCTCGNTTNACAGAGAAAGCAACAAGAAAACTTAAATAATAACCAATTTGGATACCAACAATTACAATAAACGTAATGAAGAGCACCGAGGGAAGTGACAACATTAAGCTTTAAGAATGTTGAGNTTCGTTACANTNTTNAAATTGATCTGGAGTTTTTCCGCAAAAACCACAAGCTTCACCATCTTTATTTAGCATTGGGTTTTGGCTGGCACAAGTTCCTGCAAACTTCCCATCTTTTTTTGCCCAGATTTTAATAGCTATTCCTGCAAATCCAAGAGCTAATAATCCTAATGTAAGTAGTAATAACTTCATAACTTTTATTTGGTGCAAAGATAATGCTTTTACATTTATTGCATAAATTAAGGACAATTAGTTAACAATACTTTTTAACTATATATAATAAAAAAGCACATGATTCATAAAGAGTCATGTGCTTTATTCAAAAGAAAAAAAATCTTATTTCTCTTCTTTTAATGAGATTTCAGCAACTTCAGTGTTGTTTTCGTTAGTGTCATCACCATCAGTTCCAATCTTTATACTAAGTGCGAGTGCATCTTCCATGTAAGGAATTTGTTTCAACTTACGGTCAGACTCATCTAAAATACCAAGATTAACCATCTTATCTTGAAGCTCGGCCCAAATTTGATAATGTTGTTCTTTTGGTAATTGAGGTAGTGTAATAACATCAATCATAGATGTTTTATCTACTGGGTTAATGTATGCTACAGTTTTTAAATCTTTAGCACGNTCATTACCATTAAAAACATATTTTTTAGCGTCTGGGTTGTTAAGCTTCATCAATTCTTTAGAAAGTTCATCTAACTTAGAATTGTTTTTTTCAATGTCACTCCTTAAGTCATAGATTTCATCTACAACAACATTATTTTCAGCATTTAAATTTTGGTTCTTTTGATATAACATAAAAGATGTTACAGCAAACAATACAGCAGCTGCACTAGCAGCAATGCTATACCAAGGCGTACTTCTTTTTGGTTCAAGTTGTATCACCTTTGGCTCATCATTTAAAGCTTCTAACACATCACCTAAAACATTAGGTGCATCAACAGCGTCAATTTTTGCTAATATTTCTAAATTATCTTGAAGTTCATCATANGCNTTNTCAGCNTCNGGATAATTAGAAATAAAATGTTCAACTTCTNTNGATTCTTCATAAGAAGTTTCACCTAGCATGTATTTNCTAAGCAAATCAGAATTTAAGAANTTATGTAATTTTGTTTCCATGATCAAATAATTTATGGATTNTAAACCTTTTTCAGTTCNCTTAATCCTATTTTTAATCTAGATTTTATAGTACCCAAAGGAATGTCTAACTCGTCACTCGCTTCTTGTTGTGTCATTCCCTGAAAGAATAGGGCATCTAACACAATTTGGTACTTTTCATCTAATCGTCCAACATGCTCTTTAATATCCAAGACATCTTGGTTTATTTTCGATGTTGGTANTATATATACGTTTGAAGTATCGATTTGGACTTCTTTTTTGTATCTATTATTAAAACTTCTCAGTTTATCGATAGCAGTATTCCTAGCTATACGGTATAGCCATGTAAAGAGTTTTGCTTTTTTAGGGTCGTACTTAGAAGCATTTTTCCAAACCTTTACAAAGGTTTCTTGTAAAGCATCTTCAGCAATTTCCTCATTGATAGTTACTTTTAAAATTACTCCATACAAACTGTTGGAATAGTGCTCGTAAAGTAAATTCAAAGCACGCTTATCTCCTTTTTGAAGGAAATCGATGATTTTTTGTTCGGTAGGTGTGATGCTCAAAATTTATTAAATCAAAGTTTTTTTGATATTCGTAATCCAAATCGGGATTTAAAAACGTAAATATAATTAAATACACTTTATCAGAATAAAATAATGCACCGATAAGGTGATCTACATAAATTAGAATAATTTATTCTTCATACGAAGTAATTGGTTAATAGCATTTTTAAAATTATTCTAAATTCAAAAGTCATAATTATTGGAATTATGACTTTTGTTTTTTTAGATAATATTGACCTCAGTTTCAATATCGATTTCAAAAAGTCGTTTTATTGTTTTTTGAATGAGTTGTGCCAATTCAAAAATATCTTTTCCGTTGGCACTACCATAATTAACGAGTACTAACGCTTGCTTGTTGTGTACACCATAATCACCGAAACGCTTACCTTTAAAACCAGCTTTTTCTATCAGCCATCCGGCAGGAACTTTGACTTCATAATCTGAAATTTTATATGAAGGTATTTCAGGAAAATTTTCTTTCAGTCGATTGAAATGTTCTGTTGAAACTATCGGGTTTTTGAAAAAACTACCACTGTTACCTATGTCTTTAGGATTTGGTAATTTACTNTCTCTAATGGCAATAACAGCTTTTGAAATATCTTGAATTGTTGGNTCAGTACTATTTGAATTTTCAAGTTCTTGTTTAATGGCNCCATAATCCATATGNAGNGTATGGTTNTGTTTAGTAAGCTGAAGATTAACGCTTGTTATAATATATTCACCTTTTAAATCTTGNTTNAAAATNGATTCTCTATAGCCNAAATTACANTCGTCTTTAGAAAAGGTTCTTAANGTTTGATCTTTNATATTTACAGCTTCGCAACTAACAAACACNTCCTTTAATTCTACTCCATANGCNCCAATNTTTTGAATAGGAGCAGTACCNATATTTCCAGGTATTAGTGATAAATTTTCTATACCACCATAACCATTTTTAAGACACCATANAACAAANTCNTGCCAGTTTTCGCCAGCCATNGCTTTNACGGTTACTTTANCCTCAGTTTCTTCAACAATTTCNTTTCCTTTNAGGTTAATGTGAAGTACCANAGCATTCACATTTTGGGTTAGTANCATATTACTNCCACCACCCAAAATGAATAAAGGTTTTTGACTTTCGGNTTTTAAAACTTTCTGCAAATCTTCAATTGAAGTTATGTTACAATATGAATTTGCTTTAGCATCAATGCCAAAAGTATTGAAAGGTTTTAAAGAAACATTGTGGGATATCGTCATTAGTCTTTGTAAATTTTTAAAGCTTCGGCAAGTACTTTTACAGCTATCTTTAAGCTTTCTTCATTTAAAACGTATGCAATTCTAATTTGGTTTAAGCCGACTCCTTTAGTAGAATAAAAACCAGCAGCAGGCGCTACCATTACAGTGTTGTTTTCATAATCGAAAGACTCTAATAACCATCTTGCAAAATCATCAGAATTCTTAATTGGCAATTCGGCTATACAATAAAAAGCCCCATTAGGTTTTGCTACTTTAACACCTTCAATTTTTTCTAATTCGGCAATCAATGTATTTCTACGCTTTACATATTCTTCGTTAACTTCATCAAAATAGTTTTGAGGAGTTTCTAGAGCAGCTTCACTAGCAATTTGTGCTAATGTTGGTGGACTCAACCTAGCTTGTGCAAATTTTAAAGCCGTTTTAATCACTTCTTTATTTTTAGAAACTAAGTAACCAATTCGTGCGCCACACATACTATATCGTTTAGAAACAGAATCGATAACAATAGCGTGATCTTCTAAACCTGGCTCTTGAAGAATAGAATAATGTGAAATACCATCATAAACAAATTCACGATATACTTCATCAGCGATTAAGAAAAGGTCATGTTTCTTAACGATTTCAGCAAGTTTTTTTATTTCTTCTTTTGAGTATAAATAACCCGTTGGGTTTCCTGGGTTACAAATAAGTATGGCCTTGGTTTTTGGTGTAATAAGCTTTTCAAATTCTTCGATTGGAGGTAAGGCAAAGTTATCTTCAATTTTAGAAATTACAGGTACTATGTTTATTCCCGAAGCGGTTGAAAAACCATTATAATTAGCGTAAAATGGTTCCGGAATAATAATTTCATCATCTGCGTCCATAATACTTCCAAAAGCAAAAAGTAAAGCTTCACTACCACCTGTTGTAACGATTATGTCGTTATGGGTAACTTCAATAGAATTACGTTCGTAGTATTGAGCAATCTTTTTTCTGTAATCTTCAGAACCTTCAGATCTAGAGTAGGCTAAAATATCAAGGGAATGAACCTTAACAGCATCTAAAGCAACTGTAGGTGTTTTAATATCTGGTTGTCCAATATTTAAGTAATAAACTGTTTTTCCGTTTTTATGAGCTTCTTCAGCATATGGCACCAATTTTCTGATTGGTGATTCAGGCATGTTAACTCCTTTGTGAGAAATTCTTGGCATATAATAGTTTTTAAAAATGCTAAGGTCTTAAATTTCTTAAAGTTTATTTAAAAAAAAGCCTTAAAAAATATGATTTAGGCTAAAGATTTGTAACTTAATTTAAAATACATGAATCTTTGACTTTCTTTTGTCGACATATTGTTTTTGTATTAATGTCTTTAATGTTTGGGTTTTTACCAGCTCAGGGTAAATTTTTTTTAAAAGAAGATGTTAGTAAAAAGATTGAATTTCAATTCATCAATAATTTAATCATTGTACCTATAGAAATTAACGGAGTTAAATTGTCGTTTGTTTTAGATACAGGAGTAAGTAAGCCAATTCTCTTTAATTTATCAGAAAAAGACTCTTTAGATTTAAAAAATGTTGAAACATTTTATCTACATGGTTTAGGAGGTGATGGGAAAATTCAAGCCATAAAATCTAGTTATAATAAACTGAAAATAGGTGACGCTATTGGTTTAAAACAAGATGTATATGTAGTTTTTGATAGAGATATCAATTTTGCATCTAGGTTAGGTGTATTAGTTCATGGAATTATTGGTTATAATATTTTTAAAGATTTTGTGGTAGAGATTAATTATGGTTCGGAATATATTAGATTATATAAGCCTGATAGCTATAGGCCCAAGATATCAAGAAAATGGGAAACAATACCTCTTAAAATTTATAATAAGAAACCTTATATAAATGCTAGAGTTAACATTGAAGAATCTATTAATAAAGTTAAATTATTAATAGACACAGGAAGTAGTGATGCTTTATGGTTGTTTGAAGAAACAGAATTAGGCATTGAGCCGAACGAAGATTTATTTTTTGAAGATTATTTAGGTAAAGGTCTGAGTGGTTCCGTATATGGAAAACGATCTAAAGTTGATATGTTTAGTATAAGTGAGTTTGATCTCAAAAATGTTAATGTTGCTTTTCCTGATTCATTATCGGTTGATATTACAAAAACGACACGTAACCGAAAAGGTAGTTTGGGGGGAGAGATTTTAAAACGATTTAGGCTCTTTTTTGATTATACACATGAAAGGTTGTATTTAAAGAAAAATAACATGTTTAAAGATCCTTTTACTTACAATAACAGCGGGATTGTATTTGAGAATGATGGTTTTACTTTTTTTAAAGAAAAAGTTATAATACCAGTTAAGACTAACTATGGAAAGCATGAAGGGTCGTCTACTAGTGCTAATAGTGGTGTAGCTTTCAAACTTCGCGATTTAGTTAATTATAGGACTAGACTAAAGCCATTATTTAAAATTGTAGAGTTAAGGAAATCTTCTAATGCTTATTTAGTAGGTTTAAAAATAGGTGATCTTTTGGTTGGTATTAATGGAAAGAAGGTTGGTGAAAAAACTACTCTTGCGCAAATTAATGAAGACCTATATGGAAAAACAGGTAGAACTATAAGATTAAGTGTAATGCGAAACGGACAAATAATACGATTTAAATTTAAGTTAGATAATGCCTTCAAAAAAGAAGAGCACTCAAATTGAGTGCTCTTTAATTTTATTAATTAGATTGAAATTTACTCTTCAATCATACTTTTTTCTTTTTTTTCTAAAACACTTGTCTTGCTAGAGTCAACTACNAAACCTTTNATTTTTAAGGCAACTGTNGGNGTTTCNGCATTAGAAGTTATAGTNATNGTNTTTCTAATNGGGCTAACTCTTGTAGTGTTNTATTTAACTTTTATTTCACCTTTTTCNCCTGGTGCNATAGGATCTTTTGGCCAACTAGGCACTGTACATCCACAAGTAGATTTAGCATTAGATATAATAAGTGGTGCATCGCCTGTATTGGTAAACTTAAAAATTCTTACACCATCAGCACCTTTCTCGATAGTTCCATAATCGATAACATCGGTTTCAAATTCGATTTTTGCTGTCTTTTCTTGAGCATAAGATGTAAAGCCTATAAAACTTACAAATAAAATTGCTATTAAATTTTTCATCATTTTAATTTTAAATAGATACTTTCAAAACTAGGTACTTTTTCGTTCTCCTCAAAATTAATTAGACGTAATACAGCGTATTTAACAATAATTAAAGATTTGTAAACACAATAATCATCTAATAATTTTTCAAAAAAAGAAATATAAGTACTTTTGTCAGTTACTTAGCAAAAACAATACCAAAACATGGAAATTCCATCAAAATATAATGCACTGTCAGTAGAGAATAAGTGGTACGACTACTGGATGAAACATAATTATTTTCACTCTACACCAGATGAAAGAGAGCCATATACCATTGTAATTCCACCTCCAAACGTTACAGGTGTTTTACATATGGGACATATGCTAAACAACACTATTCAAGATGTACTTATTCGTCGTGCACGTTTATTAGGAAAGAATGCCTGTTGGGTACCTGGTACAGATCATGCCTCAATAGCAACTGAAGCTAAAGTAGTTGCTAAGTTAAAAGCTGAAGGTATAGATAAAAATGACCTGTCTAGAGAAGAGTTTTTGAAGCACGCTTGGGATTGGACACATGAATATGGTGGAGTAATCTTAGAACAATTAAAAAAACTAGGTTGTTCTTGTGATTGGGATAGAACCAAATTTACGATGGACGACGATATGTCCGAAGCCGTTATTAAAGTTTTTGTAGACTTATATTATAAAGAACTTATTTATCGTGGATACCGCATGGTAAATTGGGATCCAGAAGCTAAAACAACCTTATCAGATGAAGAAGTAGAGTATGTTGAAAAACAAGGAAAACTTTATTATGTAAATTATAAAATAGAAGGTTCTGATGAAACCTTAACGATTGCTACGACTCGTCCTGAAACAATTTTAGGAGACTCTGCTATTTGTATTAATCCAGAAGACCCAAGACATCAAAATCTTAAGGGTAAAAAGGCTATTGTACCAATTTGTAATCGTGTTATTCCGATAATTGAAGATGATTATGTTGATGTGGAATTTGGTACAGGTTGCCTTAAAGTTACTCCAGCTCATGATGAAAATGATAAAGTTCTTGGTGATAAGCATAATTTAGAAGTTATAGATATCTTTAACGAAGATGCGACTATAAATAGCTTTGGTATGCACTACGAAGGTCAAGATCGTTTTGCAGTGCGTAAAGCTATTGTTAAGGAGTTAGAATCTTTAGGACAAATTGAAAAGATTGAAGATTACACTAATAGAGTTGGTATTTCAGAGCGTACAAAAGCTATTATAGAGCCACGTTTAAGCGACCAATGGTTCTTAAAAATGGAAGACTTAGCAAAACCAGCCCTAGATGCTGTTCTTAAGAATGGGGATGTAAAGCTTTTCCCTAAAAAGTTTGAAAATACGTACCGTCACTGGATGGAAAACATCAGAGATTGGAATATTTCACGTCAATTACTTTGGGGACAGCAAATTCCTGCTTACTACTATGGTGATGGAAAAGAAGATTTTGTAGTTGCTGAAACACTTGAGCAAGCTGTTAAGCTTGCGCAAGAAAAGACTAACAACTTACAACTAACAACTAAAGACTTGCGACAAGAAACTGACGCACTAGATACATGGTTTTCATCTTGGTTATGGCCAATGAGTGTTTTTGATGGAATACGAAATCCTGAAAACGAAGAAATAAAATACTACTACCCAACCAATGATTTGGTAACAGGTCCTGATATTCTGTTCTTTTGGGTAGCTCGTATGATTATTGCAGGTTATGAGTATAAAGACCAAAGACCATTTGAAAATGTATATCTCACAGGATTGGTAAGAGATAAGCAAAGACGAAAAATGTCTAAGTCGCTTGGTAATTCACCAGACGCCTTAAAGCTTATTGAACAGTTTGGCGCAGATGGAGTGCGAGTAGGTTTATTGTTAAGCTCTGCTGCTGGAAATGATTTGTTGTTCGATGAAGACTTATGTGATCAAGGAAAGAAGTTTGCTAATAAAATATGGAATGCCTTTAGATTAATAAAAGGATGGGAAGTTAGTGAGAGCATTGAGCAGCCTCAATCTAGTAAAATTGCGTTAGAGTGGTTTGAAACCAAATTGCAAAAAACACTAATTGAGATAGAAGATCACTTCAGCAAATATAGATTGAGTGATGCTTTAATGGCAACTTACAAGTTGATTTGGGATGATTTCTGTGGATGGTTGTTAGAGATGATTAAACCAGCTTATGGAGAGCCAATAGATAGTACAACTTTTAAGGCTACTATTGCTGTGTTTGAAGATTTATTGAAAATCCTTCATCCATTTATGCCTTTCTTAACCGAGGAAATTTGGCAATATATAGAGGAGCGTTCACCAGAAGAAGCGCTTATTATTGCAAAATGGCCAGCAAGTAAACCAATTAATGAAGCATTAATTTCCGAGTTTGATTTTGCTGCAGAAGTTGTTTCTGGTATTAGAAATATTAGAAAACAAAAGAACATAGCTTTTAAAGACGCCATTGGTTTTTCTGTTGTGAACAACGAAAATGTAGCCTCTACTTTTGATGGTTTAATTTCAAAAATGGGTAATTTAAATAGTTTTGAATATATAAAAGAGCCCATTGAAGGTGCCTTAACGTTTAGGGTAAAGTCTAATGAGTACTTTATTCCTATGGAAGGTAGTATAGACGTAGAAGCAGAAATTAATAAGTTAACCGAAGAATTAAATTATACTGAAGGCTTCTTAAAGTCAGTTCAGAAAAAACTATCAAATGAGCGTTTTGTAAATAATGCACCAGAACAAGTTGTAGCTTCAGAAAAGAAAAAAGAAGCAGATGCTTTAGCTAAGATTGAAACTATAAAATCTAGTTTGGCAAGTTTACAATAAGACTATTTTAAAGATTAGAACTAAAGCCTCTTAATGAAAATTTTGAGGCTTTTCTTTTTCAAGAATAAATCTTAAAAACTTTTAATTTAAGTTAACCTTCTCATAAAGTGTTAAGCAATTACTTCAATTTGTTAAAACCGACCAATATTTTAAGAATAGTTTAGTTTGAGATGTTTTCAAATTTTCAAAATCACTTCTAATTTTATTGGTGTATAATTTTAAAATCAAAATGATTATGAAAACGATGAAATTATTTACAACTACATTTTTAGCTACAGGATTTATTTTAATGTCTTGTAATGAAGGAAAAACAAAGGAAGTTAAAATGAATGAAGAAGACACTTCAATGAGTTCCAGTTTCAATTCTAATAAAAGTATTGATAATACAATAACAACTCGCGAGTATGCCATGAATGATGGTAGTGAAATAAGTTATAGTTTAGGAAATGATGGTGTAGAATCTTTAGAAGATTGGGAAGCATATAACACATTAAATAATGAAATATCAGAAGTAGAAGCGGCAGAACTCCAAACTACAAATGAGAGAATTGCAAGTTGGAATGGAGTGATTGCAAATCTTCAAAATACAATACCAGATTGGTTAAAAACTGAAGAAGTTATGGAAGATGTCGCTGACGTTCAGAAAGAATATAAGGAGTTGGTAAATGAAAAAAATGCAACTGCTAAGGAAAGAGAAGAAAACCTTGAAGAGCTTTCAGAACAGTTTGATGATTTGCAAGAAGAGCTAACGGAAACCGTTAATGAGTATTTAAAAAATCATGCAGATGCCATTGAAGAATATAACGAGGGAATGAAAAAAGGAAAGGAAAAAGCTGCTGTTGAAGAGTATAATGAAGAAATAAAAAAGAATGATAAAATTGCTGATTATGAAGAGCAATAATAGTTTTTTCGTTAGATAATTATTGAGGGACAGATTTTAAATCTGTCCTTTTTTATTTACCATTCATTTATCTTATTACTGTCTAATTTAATAAAAATAAAAAGCAGTATTGTAAAGCCCCAAAGCCCAGAACCTCCATAACTAAAGAATGGTAAAGGAATGCCGACGGTTGGAATTAAGCCCATTACCATACCAGTATTTATGGTAAAGTGAATAAATAAAATAGATGCAACGCCATAGCCATAAACACGGCTGAATTGTGATTTTTGTGATTCTGCTAAGAACAAAATTCTAAGTATTAAAACAACAAAAAGTATCACCACAAAACTACTACCTAAAAAGCCCCATTCTTCACCTACAGTACTAAATATATAGTCGGTATGTTGTTCTGGTACAAACTTACCTGTGGTTCTTGTGCCCTCTAAGAATCCTTTCCCTGTCCAACCACCAGAACTGATAGCTTGTTCAGATTGGATGAGGTTGTAGGCCTCTTCTTTTTTCATACGTTCTAATTTGGCCGGATCTTTTTCTAGTCTTAGCCATAGGCTAATTCTGTTTTGTTGATGGGCTTTTAGACCGTGTTCATAAAATAACTTTACACCATACGAAAAACCTATACATACTAAAAGAATGATGATATACTGGAATATAGAACCTCTTTTTTTCTTTCTAAAAAAATAAGCAATGGTTAACACTACAGCAGTTACTAAACCAGCAATTAAAGCTCCGAATTTGAGACCCAAAACAGCGAGAATTATCAATGAAAACCCAATAACCAGATAAACTTGTTGTAAGCCTTCTCGATAAAAAACAAAGAAAAAAGCTAGATAAACAATAGTGCTTCCAGCATCATTTTGAAGTAATATAAGTAGAGCAGGCACTACGATTATAGCTGTAACCTTAATTTGGTCCTTAATGGTTTGCATATTGGTCTGCATATCGCTGATATATTTTGCTACAGCGAGAGCAGTGGCAAACTTGGCAAATTCACTGGGTTGAATAGTCATACTTCCTATACCATACCAAGAGCGAGCACCATTTACGTCTTTCCCAAATATAAAAAGACCAACAAGCGCTAATATGGCAGCCAGATAAATAATACTTGCAAAACGTTCGTAGAATTTAGCCTCAAAGGAGAGTATGAGAATAATTAGAACAAATGTTAACCCTATAAAAATAGTCTGTTTTCCATAGGATTGATCCAAATCAAAGTAACTTGTGACTTCTCCGACATGAGATGCTGATAATATATTTACATAACCAAAACCTACTAGTAATAAGAAAATAATTATGGTAACCCAGTCGAATTTAAAACGTCTTTGATCTCTTAGCATAATTTACGACTTTGGGATTTCAGATTTTATTTCAAGTAAATTTTGAAACTCCTCCTCAGTAACAGGATTTAAAGTTGTTTGTCTGTTTATTCCAAAAGGCTCACCAGAATAAGGTTTTTCGTATTCATGTTCTAAAGAATGCTGCAACACGAAAGTTTCCATATCTGTTCTAGTAATTTCACCATCTTTGAGATAATACTCAATCATTAAACTAGCCATTCTGCCAGCAAAACGACTACCAAAATATCCGTTTTCTACAAAAACAGCAATGGCTATTTTTGGGTTATCTTTTGGTGCAAATGCTACAAAAATTGAGTGGTCAGTTAATTGTGTTTTTTTACCATCAATCATGGCAAAATTTTCAGCCGTACCGGTTTTACCACAGATTTCAATATCTTGGACTTTAAGGTATTTAGCAGTTCCTTTGTTGTAGACATCAAACATACCTTCAACAACAGGTTCAAAATGTTTTCTGTCTATTGTTGTATATTTTGGTGTTGTAAAATCTGAAGGTATAGAGTCTTCTTCAATATTTTTAATGATATGTGGAGTAAAATAATAACCTCTATTTCCTATAGCAGCAGCCATATTTGCAAGCTGTATAGGTGTTGCTAAGACTTCTCCTTGACCAATGGAATTAGAAAGGGTAAATGTAGTATACCATCTGTTTTCACCATAACCTCTGTTGTAAGTTTCTGCATCTGGTATTTTACCAGGTTGGCCAACAGATAAGTCATTATTTAGATAATTTCCTAAGCCAAAACTTTTAATATGGTTACTCCAAACATCCATACCTTGAGCAGGAGTATCATATTTATCCATAATTTTTCTGTAAACATTAGCAAAATAGGCATTACAAGATTCGTAAATACCGATATTCATATTAACAGGACTTACATGTGCGTGACATCCCATCTTACGGTTACCGTAGCGATAACCCATATTGCAGCTAAAACGCTCTTGTGTAGTAACGACTCCTTCTTGTAAACCTACTAAGGCATTTAATGTCTTGAAAGGTGATCCTGGAGGATACATAGCTTGTAGACCTCTATCGAATAGAGGCTTAGCAATTGTATCTCTGTAAAGTTTGCTGAAATTTTTAGATCGATCTCTACCAACCAGTAAATTTGGGTTATAAGAAGGTCCAGAGACCATAGTTAAAATTTCACCAGAGCTTGGTTCTATGGCTATTATTCCTCCACGTTTATTGTTCATTAATAATTCTCCATACGCTTGCAATTCAGCATCTATGGTAATAGTAATGTCCTTTCCTGGTTTTGGCAAGGTATCATAAATGCCATCTTTGTATGGTCCAATATTTTTGTTAAAACGGTCTTTTTGAATGAATTTTATACCTTTTGTACCTCGTAGAATATCTTCATAGGTTTTTTCGATACCTTGTTTACCAATCAAATCCCCTAATCTGTAATACGGTTGTTTAGCAATTATTGAGCGGTTTACCTCTCCGATATCACCCAATACATTGGCGCCAATAGTTGTCTGATAAGAACGTAATGAACGTTTTTGAATATAGAATCCTTCATATTTTCGCATTTTCTCTTGAAGCACCGCATAGTCTGTCTTAGATAACTGGGAAACAAATGGAGATGGTAACCTTGGTGAATATGTTGTGGCACGTTCTAGTTTTTTATTGTAATCCTCCCTAGTGATTTTTAATAAACTGCAAAATTCATTTAAGTCTGTTGAATCTAGAGATACAACTTCTCTAGGGATAACCATAACATCGTAAGAAGGTTGGTTTGCAACCAATAGCTTACCATTTCTATCATAGACATAACCACGCTTAGGGTAATTAAACTCTTTTCTTATTGCGGTATCTTCAAAAAGGTCGTAGTTAGAATTATCATAAACTTGAAGATAAAATAAGCGCGCAATAAAAACGAGTCCAACTAAAATAACAGCGGTTAAGAGTAGGAGTTTTCTCATTTACGATTTCGGCTAAATAAAATTATAATCAATACACTAAGTATTATAGTGAAAATACTAGAAAATAACGTCTTTTTTAAAATTAATAGTATATCGGTTATGTTAAATATCTCAAGTGAAAAAAGTATAAGGTGATGCAAAACAGTACCGAAAGTAACATAGCTTATTAAACTACCAACTTCGGTATTAGTGAACTTAATACTTTGGTGTTCGTAAAGCATACCAAACGAAGACTTAAGAAGTATAGGCCTAGCATATGCTAAGCATACAGCAGCAGCAGCGTGTACACCACCAGAATCTGAAAACATATCGACAAACATGCCTAGCATAAAACTAACCAATAGTAAAATCAATCTGTCTTCTTTTACGGGATATAAAAAGATGAATATTATATAGATATATGGATTGATGTAACCAAAAAAATTGATGTTATTACAAATAACAACTTGCAACAATAGCAATATTACAAACCGAACGATATTTGATCCAATAACACTATTCATCTATGCTGTTTTGTAGTGTTTTAATTTCTTCTGCATCTAAATTTTGAAGTATGTATACTGTTCCAATATTGGTCATGTCGTTAAACAACTTCACATTAATGTTGTAGGTGTCACCACTAATGTCAGTTTCAAAACTATCAATAGTTCCTATCCCAATACCTTGAGGGAAAATAGAAGATTGACCACCTGTTACAATAGTGTCACCAACTTTTACAGGTGCAAATTTTGAGACATCAATCAGTTGAGTGAATTCAGGGGATTTACCATTCCACTTTAGTGAGCCTATATGATTTGTAGATTTCAATTTGGCGTTAATTCTACTTTTTCTATTCAATATAGAAAGTACGGTTGCATAACCATTAGAAGTGTTATCAATAATACCAATAATACCATTAGAGGTAATTACACCAAAATCTTCTACTAAGCCATCTTTTTCACCTTTGTTTATGGTGAGGTAATTATCTGAAAGTGAATAGCTGTTTTTGTAAACTTCAGCAGTAAATACTTTATATTTTTCTTTAGCGTATGAGGTGTCAATAAAAGAAGAATCTGATTTATTTTCTAGATTTAATATTTTTTCCCTTAGCAATCTGTTTTCTTCAGCTAAAATTTGATTTTCATCTTTTAAATCAAAATATTGGTCAACAGAATTAACTGTACCATAAACGCCACCAGTAATTCCGTTTGCAGAATTTATAAACTTACTTCTGTGGTAAGAATGCGATTGAATAGTTAAGGCTAATGCAATACTAAAGAGTAATAAAAACAACAGAAACGTTTTGTTTCGTATAACAAAATTGAATATTTGTTGCATTATTTACTTCTTATTTTATCAATACGCTTTTGTATTTAGATAAGTTTTTTAGTACGATTCCTGTACCTCTAACAACAGCTCTTAAAGGATCTTCAGCAATGTAAACCGGTAAGTCTGTTTTTTGAGACAGACGTTTGTCTAAGCCGCGTAACATAGATCCACCACCTGCTAAATAGATACCTGTGTTGTAAATATCTGCAGCCAGTTCTGGTGGAGTCTGAGATAGAGTTTCCATAACAGAATCTTCAATTCGTAGAATTGATTTATCTAATGCTTTGGCAATTTCACGGTAAGAAATATTAACTTGCTTAGGTTTACCAGTCAATAAATCACGACCTTGGACACTCATGTCTTCAGGTGGTAATTCTAAATCTTCCGTTGCAGCACCAATTTGTATTTTTATTTTTTCAGCTGTTCTATCACCAACGTATAAGTTGTGTTGCGTACGCATGTAATAAATAATGTCGTTAGTGAATACATCACCAGCAACTTTTACAGATTTATCACAAACAATACCACCAAGTGCAATAACCGCAATTTCAGTAGTTCCACCACCTATGTCAACAATCATGTTTCCTTTTGGTTGCATAATATCAACACCGATACCTATTGCCGCAGCCATTGGCTCATGAATTAAGTAAACTTCTTTACCGTTAACACGTTCACAAGATTCTTTTACAGCACGCATTTCCACTTCAGTAATTCCAGAAGGAATACAAACCACCATCCTAAGTGCAGGATTGAAAAACTTTTTCTTTAGAGCAGGTATGTTTTTTATAAACATACTAATCATTTGCTCAGATGCATCAAAATCTGCAATAACACCATCTTTTAAAGGTCGGATGGTTTTAATGTTTTCATGCGTTTTTCCTTGCATCATGTTGGCCTCTTTACCAACTGCTATGATTTTTCCGCTAATGCGGTCTCTTGCTACTATAGAAGGGTTGTCAACAACAACCTTATCGTTGTGTATTATTAGTGTGTTTGCGGTTCCTAAATCAATGGCTATTTCTTCGGTTAGGAAATCAAAAAATCCCATGCGCTGTACTTATAATTATTTTGGGTTATTTTGTCTACTTCTTGCGACTATCTGTAAATGTAATAAATTATACGATAATTTAATGATTATGGACGTTTATTACATTATTTTTTTCTGACCCGCTTTTAATGCTTAAAATGACGTGTTCCTGTAAAGACCATAGCCACGTTATTGTCGTTACAATAATTAATGCTCAACTCATCTTTAATTGATCCGCCAGGTTGAATAACCGCAGTAATTCCAGCATTGTCAGCAATCTCTACACAGTCAGGGAAAGGGAAAAACGCATCACTTGCCATAACAGCACCTTCTAAGTCAAAATTGAAAGATTTAGCTTTATGAATGGCTTGGTTTAAGGCGTCGACTCTACTTGTTTGGCCTGTTCCGCTTGCTAAAAGTTGTTTGTTTTTGGCTAAAACTATAGTGTTAGATTTGGTGTGTTTACAAAGTTTTGAAGCAAAAATTAAATCTTCTTTTTCAGCGTCTGTAGGCGCTTTTGTGGTGGCTGTACTTAAATCTTCAAGACTGTCGGTTTTGTTATCCTTATCTTGAACTAAAACACCATTTAAACATGTTCTAACAGTTTTTTCAGATAATTCAACATCATTTAAAATTAAAAGGATTCTATTTTTCTTTCCTTTTAAAATCTCTAAAGCTTCGTCACTAAATGAAGGTGCAATTACAACCTCACAGAATAACTTATGAATTTCTTCAGCAGTTGCTTTGTCAATTTCTGTATTTGAAATTAAAATACCTCCAAAAGCAGAAACAGGATCTCCAGCCAATGCATCTATATAGGCTTGATGAATAGTATCTCTTTGTGCAAAACCACAAGCATTATTATGTTTTAAGATGGCAAAAGTAGGAGCTTCACCTTTAAATTCTAATATGAGATTTACAGCTGCATCAACATCAAGAAGGTTATTGTAGCTTAGTTCTTTACCGTGAAGTTTGGTAAACATAGCATCAAAATCACCGAAGAAAAATCCTTTTTGATGTGGATTTTCTCCATAACGCAACACTTTTCCTTTAGTCTCACTAATTTTTAAAACTGTTTCTTCTTCGTTTTTGTTGAAATAGTTGAAAATAGCAGAATCGTAGTGAGAGGATACATTAAATGCCTTTGCAGCAAAACGCTTTCTGTCTTCTTCTGAAGTTTCACCATTTTTAGTTTCAAGTAATTCTAAAAATTCAGCATAATCATCAACTGAAGATACACAGGTAACATCAGCATAATTTTTAGCAGCAGCTCTAATTAACGATATACCACCTATATCGATTTTTTCAATAATATCTTGGTTACTAGCTCCTGAAGCTACTGTTTTTTCAAAAGGATATAGATCAACAATAACCAAATCTATTTGTGGAATGTCATATTCCTTTAATTCAGCAACATCACCATCATGGTTTTGGCGGTTAAGAATTCCACCAAAAACCTTTGGATGCAAAGTTTTTACTCTACCACCTAAAATTGAAGGGTAAGACGTAACATCTTCTACAGGTACCACATCAATACCTAAATCTTTTATAAATTTCTCTGTACCACCAGTAGAGTAGATGGTTACATTAAGATCGTTTAATTTTTTTACAATTGGTGCTAATCCATCCTTACTGAATACAGAAATAAGTGCCGATGAAATGGTTTTGTTAGTCATAATGTTGTGTTGTGTTTTTGATGCCGCAAAAATACACATATTAACAAAGAAAAGCTTATAGTAAAATGCAGTTTCTTTAAGTTTTTTGTAACAATAAATTGTTGAAAACGTCCTATCTTTAAATTGTTTTAAAACAACCAATCCATGCTTGTCTATTTAAGGGTATTTAAAGAGAGTTTTTCTTTTGCGCTAAATGCGCTTAGAAATAATAAGTTACGTACGTTTTTATCTCTTTTAGGAGTTACGGTTGGTATCTTTTCTATAATTGCTGTATTGGCAGCTGTAGATTCTTTAGATCGAAATATTAAAGAAAATCTTTCAGGACTTGATAAAAACACTATTTACTTAACCAAATTTTCTTTTGGTCCTACTGACGTGCCAAGATGGAAACGCGATAATTTTCCACAGGTAGATCATGATGATTACGAGTTTATAAGACGGAGCGTGCCAGATATTGAAGAATCTGCTTATGTGATTTTCGGAGGGAGTGAAACTGTACGTTATCAGGCAGAAACAATTTCGAATGTAAATGTTACCCCAGTTTCTAGCGGAATTTACACTATTGATGATTTAAAAATTGAGAAGGGACGGTTTTATTCTGAGCTGGAATCTGACACAGGCTCTCCGGTTGTTGTTCTGGGTACCAATTTAGCTGAAAATTTGTTTGATAATATAGACCCAGTAGGAAAGGTTATTCGCATTTTTGGACGAAAATTGACAGTAATTGGTGTCTTGAAAAAATATGGAAGTGGAATGGGAGATTCCCCTGATGATAAAGCGTTTGTGCCTTCAAATTTTGTACGTCGTTTTAGAAATGGTGGTGTTGATGGCTTACCTGGTGCAGTAGTAATTAAACCAAAATCTGGTGTTGATATAGGTGCTTTTGAACAGGTGTTGAAACAAAAATTTAGGGCCTATAGAGGTCTTAAAGCAGATGAAGACGATGACTTTTTTGTTAATAAATTATCAGGATTAGTGACGTTTATAGATGCCATCATTTCTGGGTTAAATGCTGTAGGTTGGGTCATAAGTGCGTTCTCTCTTTTAGTTGGTGGATTTGGAATTGCCAACATTATGTTTGTAAGTGTAAAAGAGCGTACCAATCTTATTGGTATTCAAAAGTCCCTGGGAGCTAAAAACAGGTTTATATTATTTCAATTTTTATTTGAGGCCGTAATCTTAGCTGTAGTAGGTGGTTTGGTCGGTCTGTTTTTAGTTTGGGGAATAGCTATGATAATGAATAATGTAGTAGATGACTTTACTTTTGTCCTTTCATTTTGGAATATGTTTATTGGCTTCGGGCTTTCTACATTAATTGGGTTAATATCAGGAGTGATTCCTGCAGTATCTGCCTCAAAATTAGATCCTGTTGAGGCTATTAGGACTGGTATGTAGTATTTTAGTAGACAGTAGACAGTAGACAGTAGACAGTAGACAGTAGACAGTAGACAGTAACTAAAGTTAAATTTAACTTCAGAGCAATTTAGCGACTTGCTTACAAACAAATTCTAGAAATCTTTCATCATCTTCTGTAAAAGGATCTGGAGTGTTAGAGTCGATATCTATTTGCCCAACATTTTCACCATTAACAAAAACTGGTATTACAATCTCCGCTTTCACTGTAATACTACAAGCAATGTAGTTGTCTTGAGCAGTAACATCTGGTACTACAAAGTTCTTNTTACTCACAGCAACTTGCCCGCAAATCCCTTTTCCAAAAGGAATAATAGTGTGGTCTGTTGGCTCACCAACATATGGACCAAGTTTTAGTTCGTCTTTATCCCCATTTTTAAAATAAAAACCTACCCAATTATAATAATCAACATTTGCTTCTAAGATTTCGCAAATTTTCAATAATTGAGTATCGACATCAACGTTTTGTTGAGCAATAATAGACTTAACTTGTGGTTTTAATTCTTGTAATGTCATTGTTTCCTTAAAGCTTTTTTGCAAAAGTATTTTAAAATGATCTATTTTGAGATACTGTTTTTATAAATTTAACACCAAACTAACATAGTCTTTGCTTGAGAGCTCTAATATTAAAATATAAATTAGTTATTCGGTTTATTGTCACCTTTTTGGCAGTTTATGGAATGTTGATTTTAGGGTATCATTTATACCTGAAGTTTTCAGATGGTTCGCAATTTTATCCTGATTATATCACTAATTTAGTAGCAAGGCAGACTAATACAGTAATTAACGGATTTGGATATAATGCAAGTATATTACCTCACTCTAATGAGCCCTCTATAAAAGTTATTATCAACGGTGAATTTGTAGCAAGAGTAATAGAAGGATGTAATGCTGTAAGTATCATTATTTTATTTGTTGCATTTGTAGTAGCTTTTTCAGGAAGTTGGAAAACAACACTAATCTATTGTTTTGCAGGAAGCATTATTATTTATGCCTTTAACATTATGAGAATTGTGATATTGTCTATAGGATTGTATCATTATCCAGAGCATCAAGAGCTACTACACAAGGTGATTTTTCCGATGTTTATTTACGGTGTGGTTTTTATACTTTGGATGGTATGGGTTAACCGATTTTCGAAAAAATTAAAAACCAATGCATAAAGCTTTGAGATTTATTTCGATAGGAGTTTTGCTCTTGCTTTTGGTTTTTATAAGGGCATTTGAAGATGTTTTGTTTTATGATCCTTACCTCACTTTTTTTGAAAATGATTATTTGCACATGGATAGTCCAAGGCGAGAAGTTGTAAAATTGGTTTTAAATACAACTTTACGTTTTGTTTTAAATTCAATTATTTCATTAGGAATTTTGTATTTGGTTTTTAGGGATAAAGGTATTTTGAAATTTTCAGTCATTATTTTTAGTGTAGCTTATATCCTTTTGATTATTCCTTTTTTATATTTTGTCATTAATCCAAAGCAAGAAGATTATTATTTATTCTTCAATATTAGGCGTTTTCTGATTCAGCCAATTCTATTTATATTGTTGCTGCCTGCTTTCTACTATCATAAAATCAATCGTTAGGAATAAGTAAATAGTTTTTCCGTTTTACTTTTTTGTAAGTTTGCAGTGTGAAATTTTCATCCATATACAAAATCATTTCCTTAGTGCTATCAATGTTAGTGCTTATCTCTACATTTTCTATAAGCATAGAAAAGCGTTTTTGTGGTGAAAATTTAGTTGATGTTGCTGTTTTTTCAGAAGCTAAGAGTTGTTGCGAGGAAATACCTAAATTAAATCAAACCAATGCTACTAAAAAATCTTGCTGTAAAAGAGAAATAGACTTTGTTAAAGGACAAGATAATTTAGTATTAAAAACATTAGATGATCTAGATAACATTCAGAAACAGGTTTTATTCGCTTTTACTTGTAGTGTTGATAAAATTTATGTGAGTACCCCTAAAATAGCAATACCTCACAAACATTATTCACCTCCAGTTATTATAAGGAACATTTATGTTCTAGACCAAACTTACCTTATTTGATTTAAGAATAACTTTTAGGTTAACTACTATTTTAGATAGTTGATAGTAAGTTATAATTAAAGTTGTATTTATAATCAAATTACATGAAAACATATATAATAATATTTATGTTCTTGGGATATACATTAACAGCTCAAGAACAACTTGAGGGCATAATTTTAGAGTCAGAAACTTCTAAAGAAATGCCCTTGTCAGGTGCTAATGTTTATTGGTTGGGATCCAGTGTAGGTACAATAACTAAAGATGACGGCACATTTTCATTACCCTATAAATTTTCATTCGAAAGATTGGTCATTAGTTATGTTGGCTTTAAAACAGATACTATTGAGGTTAAAGAAAATAAGTATATAAAGCACATTTTAAGAGCATCCGAAGAATTAGATGCTGTTGTATTAACTTCTAGAAATCAAACAACAACAAAGTCATATCTTAAAGCAACTAATACTTTCACGGTAAGTAGTGATGAGCTGCTAAAAGCCGCATGTTGTAATTTGTCTGAGAGTTTTGAAACCAATCCATCCATTGATGTCAATTTTGCTGATGCGGTTTCAGGAACAAAACAGATAAAAATGTTGGGACTTACAAGTCCATACATTTTAATAGCAACAGAAAATATTCCGGCTATTCGTGGTGCGTCACAAGCTTATGGACTGAGTTTTATTCCTGGAACTTGGGTAGAAAGTATTCAGATTACTAAAGGCGCAGGTAGCGTAGTAAATGGTTTTGAGAGCATTGCAGGCCAAATAAACACAGAGTTAGTTAAACCTAACACTGACGATAGATTGTTTGTAAATGCTTTTGCTGGTCTTAATGGTAGATATGAGCTTAATACACACATTAATCAGAAAGTATCTGATAAGTGGAGTACTGGTTTGTATGTTCATGGTAATTTAAGAGATCAAAAATTTGATAATAACGATGACTCTTTTTTAGATGTGCCTTTAAAGCAACAAATTAATGTGATGAACCGTTGGCAATATCAAGACGCCGAAAAAGGATGGGTAAGTTTCTTTAATGTTCGTTTTCTAAACGATGAAAAACAAGTGGGACAAGTAGATTTT
>PAJL01000053.1 GCA_002706045.1 Flavobacteriaceae bacterium | reverse complement strand
AACGAAGGAAAAATTGAACTGGGCAGAAACAAGATTTTTGTCCTTGAATTTTAATTTTTATCATTAAAAATTAGCTATGAATTTTATTTTAGAACCTTGGCCATGGTATATAACTGGCCCATTACTAGCTTTAGTAATGTTTGCGTTACTTTATTTTGGAAGAACATTCGGCATGTCTTCAAACCTTAGAACATTATGCGCTATTGGTGGTGCCGGAAAAAAAGTACCTTTCTTTAAATTTGATTGGAAAAGTCAACGTTGGAACCTTATCGTGGTTTTAGGCGCTATAACTGGTGGTTTTATTGCACGCTTCTTATTATCGAATCCTATAGACATGCATCTTAATCCTGAAACGGTAAGCGAATTAAAAACTTTGGGTTTTGAAAATGCTGGAAAATCACTTTTACCTGAAGAATTGTTTGCTTGGGACAATGTATTTTCTATTAAAGGCTTACTTATTTTAATTGCTGGTGGCTTTATGGTTGGATTTGGAACGCGCTATGCTGGCGGTTGTACTTCAGGCCATGCCATTACAGGCCTTAGTAGTTTGCAATTACCTTCACTAATTGCTGTTATTGGCTTTTTTGTAGGAGGCTTAATCATGATTCACTTCATCTATCCAATATTATTTTAAAATGGGGAAGTATATTAAATTCTTTGTTGTAGGTATTGTTTTCGGAATTGTTTTAGTAAAATCCGAAGCTGTTTCTTGGTATCGTATTTATGAGATGTTTAAGTTTCAATCCTTTCATATGTATGGCATAATTGGTTCTGCTGTAGTAACTGGTATTCTTCTTATTTTACTTTCTAAACGTTTAAAACTAAAAACAATTGAAGGTAGCCAATTACGTGTACCCTTAAAAGATAAAGGCTTTACTAGATATATTATTGGTGGTTCTATTTTTGGATTAGGCTGGGCACTTTGTGGTGCTTGCCCTGGACCTATGTATATCTTAATTGGTACAGGAGCTTTCTCTATACTTATTGTTATTGCAGCCGCTTTACTGGGCACCTATGTATATGGTTTACTGAAAGATAAGTTGCCTCATTAAAATTTCAGCCTATATTTTTATTATCTTTATTATTAGTAAGATTAAAAACTAATATCATGAAGAAAAATATGGGAAGCTTAGACAAAGGTATTAGAATAGTGTTAGCTATAACCGTAGCTTTACTCTATTATTTTAATGTCATTGAAGGAACTTTAGCTTATGTATTAATGGCTTTCGCCATCATCTTTTTATTGACAAGTTTTATAAGTTTTTGTCCACTTTACACCGTTTTAGGTATAAATACTTGCAAGATTAAAAAATAAGATAACGAATATCTTAAACGATTTCAGCACTTAAACCTGCTTGAAGTAATTTTGAACAACGTGGTTTTAAATCATCGTAAGCACCTGTTTTAACTATGCATTTTCCTTTATAATGGACTATGATAGAACATTGTTCGGCTTGTTCTGGAGTATGATCACAGGCATAAATAAGCGTATCAATGACATGGTCAAAAGTGTTGACATCATCATTGAATAACACAATTTCATTTTGTTTTAAAACCTCTTCTTCTAGTAGTAATTCTTCTGAATATTTTTCTTTTGTCATAACGTAAATGAATTTGAGGATAACTTAATTCACCACACTAATTTATAAATTTTAGCGATACCCACTGGCCTCTTTCAATAATTTCATTCAATTTTAACATGTGTTTTTCACATTCAGCTTCAATCATAGGTATATCTTCTTTGTAAAATCCACTTAAAAACAACATCCCATTAGCACTCAAACATTTAGCATAAGACGCCATATCTGCAAGTAGAATATTTCTATTGATATTAGCTATAATAGTGTCGTAATGTCTACCTTCTAGCAAAGTTGCATCACCTTCATAAACTGAAATGTTTTTGCAATCGTTTCGTTCTACATTTTCCAAACTGTTTAGATAGCACCAATTGTCGATATCTATAGCGTCTATTTTTGTAGCCCCAACTTTTTCTGCTAAAATTGCCAAAACACCTGTACCGCAACCCATATCTAAAACCGATTTGTCTTCAAAATCATTTTTTAGAATATGTTGAATCATCATGTGTGTTGTTTCATGATGACCTGTTCCAAAACTCATTTTAGGCTCTATAACCAAATCGAACTTAGTATTTGGCTTTTCGTGAAACGGTGCTCTTACAGTTACCAAACCATCAACTTCAATGGGATTAAAGTTCTTTTCCCATTCTTCATTCCAGTTGGTTTGTTCAATTTCATTAAAATCATATGTGATTTTAAACTCAGTTGATTTTAAAATCTGTATGTCTTCAAGAATAAAAGCATCCCATTCGTCTTTTTTAATGTACGCTGTTACTCCTTCTTCATTTTCTACAAAACTTTCAAAACCAGCATAACCCAATTCTGCAATGAGAATTTCTGTTGCTGGTTGAACCGGTTCTACAACAAAATCGTAGCCAATATATATTTCAGACATGTTAAACTATTTATTATTGCAAAAATAGTAATCATTACCTGAGTTGTATTATTTTTGCCTCCCAAAATACTCTTTTATGCTGAAGTATATTTATGCTATTTTGCTAATTTCGCTCTCTTTTTCTATTCATTCTCAAGAAAACAACGACATAAAACTTTCTGCTCTACCTTATTATAGCTACGGAAAAGGGCTAGGTATTACTTCACCTGATAGTATTTTCAAATTGAATATTAGGTTTAGAATGCAAAATCGATTCACCTATTTAAACAATAGTGATACCGAAGATGGTTACGAGGCAATGATAAGACGACTGCGTTTACGTTTTGATGGTTATGTTGGTGATCCTAGTATTATTTATGTGATTCAATTATCGTTTTCTCCAAACGATGTGGGCGCTATTGAAGATGGCGATAACTTAAATATTATTAGAGATGCTATTGTATTTTACAGACCTAATGAGCATTGGAATATTGGTTTTGGACAAACAAAATTACCTGGTAACCGGCAACGTATAAATTCTTCTGGCGCATTACAACTTACAGACCGCTCTATAAACAATGCTCGATTTAATATTGATAGGGACTTTGGACTACAAGTGTATTACTTAAACGAATTAGAAAACAAGTTTTCTTATAATGTTAAAACAGCTGTCAGTACTGGGGAAGGAAGAAACTGGACTAAAGAACCAGATAATGGGCTGGCCGTTACAGGACGTTTAGAACTTTTTCCTTTTGGTGCTTTTAAAAGTAATGGTACGTTGTTTGAAGGAGATCTTAAACGAGAAGAAATACCTAAATTGATGCTTTCTGGTGTATATCACTTTAATAATAATGCTAGAAGAACTCGTGGTACCATTGGTGATGATTTATATGAACAACGAGATTTACAATCCGTACTTTTAGATGCTGTATTGAAATATAATGGTTGGGCTTTTCAAACGGCATATATGAATAGAACAACAGATGACCCTATTACCATAAATCCTGAGGATGCCTCAGATTCTAGATACGTTTTTGTTGGTCATGGTTTTGATACGCAATTGAGTTATATCTTTGAAAACAACTATGAAGTTATTGGTCGTTTCTCATACCAAGAACCTCACAAAAAAATTGAAACGCTTACACCACAAACCAACCAGTATAGCTTAGGTGTAACCAAATATATTTGGGAACACTCTCTAAAACTACAGGCTGAAGTAACCAATAGTGAATTTAATTATTTTGATTCAAGTACTTCTAACGATTGGTATTTACGATTTCAGATTGAAATAGGTATCTAAATCTGTTATAGTAATTGTCTTTCCATTGCTATTTTAATCATTCCAACACTATTTTTCGCACCAAGTTTGCTCATAATGTTCATACGGTGTGTTTCAACAGTTTTAGGACTAATAAATAGCTTTTCTGAAATTTGTTGCGTAGTCAGTTCTTCAGAAATTGCAATAAGAACTTCGCGCTCTCGTCTGGTAAGTTTTATGTTTAAACCGTTATCAAAAGGTTTGGACTTGGTTTGATTCAGCAATCGTTCATTTATACTTTTTTGAATATACAATTCGCCAGACAATACCGTTTTTAGTGCCGTTACCAGTTCTAACTTATCAGCGTTTTTTAATAAATAGCCATGAATACCATTTTTGAACATACGCTTCACAAATGACATATCATCAAAATTAGTCAAGGCTATTATCTTTAAATCCTTATGAGTTTTCAGTAGTTGCTTGCTTAAATCTATCCCGTTAATATCTGGTAAATTTATATCTAGAAGCAATACATCTGGATAATCATTCTTTAAACCTTCAATAGTTTCTTTGGCATTAGTATAGGTTGCAATAACTTTGATTTCTGCAGTATTATTCAACATGGTTTCTATACCACGAAGTACCATTTCATGATCGTCTGTTATAGCAATATTAGTTGTCATTCAAATTGTTTAAGTCAATATCTATGGTATACGATGTGCCCTGAGCATTAGAAATTACATCTAAATTCGCATTAAGATAATCTACTCTAGACTGTATATTACTTAACCCAATACCTTGCGAATCTACGTTATTCTTATCAAAACCTTTACCGTCATCTTCTACTGTAATCTGAACAAGATTGTCTCTATGACTTATCTGAACATTTATCTCACTTGCTTCTGCATGCTTTAGAGCATTGGTGATTAATTCTTGAATAATTCTGAATGCATTAACCTCAGCTTTTTTCGTTAAACTAATGTCGTCTCCAAGATGTTGAAACGTTATTTGCTCTTTACTTACGGCATCTAAATTAGCACAATAATTTTCTGTTGCTTCAATGAGATTAAAATTCTCTAAAGATGGAGGTACTAAATTATGGGAAATAGCTCTCACTTGCTCACAAGAACTATCAATCATTGCTATGGCTTCGTTAATGACATTATTATTCATCTCTAACAACGTTGAAAGTTTGTGCTTAATGGCAGATAAATCTCCATTGACACCATCATGCAATTCCTTAGCAATACGTAAACGCTCCTTCTCTTCCCCTTCGATTAAAGATTCTAAAGATTTGATTTGATATTCTCTTTTAAGGGTTATTAACTCTTGATTTTTTCGTCTTTGTTTTTGCCTAAATACAATCCAAGACGCTATGGCAATTAATAGTAATAGCACTACCAAACCTGAAACATACAGAAAGCGTCTATCCTTTTTTTGAATTTCAATTTCTTGCTCTTGTAAGGTTATTTGTTGCTGCAGAATAGATTTGTCTTTTTTCTCAGTTTCAAATTGAATTTGAAGTGCATTAATGTTCTTCAGATTGTTTTCATTGAAAATACTATCCTTATAAATAGTGTAAGCCTTGTAATGTTCTAATGCTTTTTTAGGTTGATTAGTAGCATTATAAATCCTGTAGGCTTGTTGATGTGCAGTCTGATATTCTTTTACCGATGGTATATCATTTTCAAATGCCTCCTTGATTAGTGCTTCACTTTTTTGATAATTCCCCAAATTGAAATGCACCACACTCAACTGGGTTAATGTTTCAGCAATGTCCGCTTCGTAATTATGCTCTCTTTGAATTTTTAAGGCATTAGTTAAATAACTCTGAGCTTCTTTATACTTCCCATTTTCAATGTAAATATGACCTATATTGTTACCTACTTTAGCAGTTCCCCAATTATTCCCAATTTCTTTATCCAGATCCAAAGCTATCTTAAAATATTCTAAAGCTTCATCTGATTTTTCTTGCTCGGCATAGACTGCACCAATACTATTATAAACATTAGCCAGGTTACCTTTGTCGTTCATTTTTTGATGCAAAGCAATCGCTTGTTCATAATTTTCAATAGCCTTATCGTACTTCTTTAAATTTTTATAGACAATACCAATACTATTGAGGGTAAAGCCGATACTAGCAGAATCCTTGATGGCTTCGTAAAGACTTAAAGTTTTGTGATACTCCTTTAAACTTGATTCGTAATCGGTTTGCAAACTATAAATCACACCTTTTTGATAAGCACTGTTGGCTATCTTGAACGTGTCACGTTGTTCTTTGGCATAATCTATATAAAAATCAATAAAACGATGGGCTTCCGGATAATTTCCAATGACACGATTGTAGACTGCATATTTATAATTTGAAATCGCTACACCGTCCATATCTTTAAGCTTAGAATAAACAACCATTGAAGTATCTAAATGTGCTTTTGCTGTTGACACATCAGAATTAAGATACATCCAAGCCAGTCTGGAATGTGCAAGTGCTACTCTAGAACTATCTTTGGACTCTTGAGTAACATTAAGCAAACTATCCATGAGTATTTGGCGTTGCTGACTATAAATAGCCATGGTAAAAACCAGAAATAGATAAGTGAATAGCGATTTCAAATTGATAGAATTACTTTTTGAAATTAGGTATTTTATTTTTCTTACAAAAATTAAGTTTTAACCATCTGTACCTCCAGAAGGTTCTGAATATTCGCAAGTCACATTTCTAGTTACCGTAGAACTATTACCTAAAATATCTTCAAACTTAAATTCTAAAGTATAGTTGCCTGGTTGAATTGTCCTGAAGGATGTATAAATATCTATAATTGAAATTCCGTTTTGTGTTGATGAGGTTTCCTCATAATATTCAACTTGCATTCCAGAATCATTATAGACTGTAACAGAACCCATATCTATTTTAGAGTCGTCCGTAGCATCAGCTGTTATAACGATATAATCTGGAGAATCTACGCCTCCATCGGTATAAAACACAGCATTTGCTGAAGGTGTATTGATGGTAATTACTGGTCCAGCATTATCCGCATCCTCACCTTCTCTTGGTGCATCTTCCTCACATTTCATACTCATTAACGAACAACTTAAGGCTATAGTTAGGGCTAAAAAGAATTTTGATTTTTTCATAATTGATTTGATTTAGTTTTTTTTAAAGTTTGATTAGTTTTTTTGATATGCTTCCCGTTAGGGTGGTTAAGTACAATAGATATGTACCAGAATTAAGCGAACTCAAGTCTACTTTAGCGTTTAGTGGTAGTTTTTCCAATACAACTCTTCCGTTAGTATCTATAATTTTTAAATCTTTGATGTCTTGATTGTTCGTTTCCAGAAACAGTACATCTTTAACTGGATTTGGATAGAATTTGAATTGGTTTGCTATTTCATCTTCAACTGACAAAGACGTTAACGTCTCTGAAATTGAGTACAAACTCCAAACTCCATCAGTATTCAATACTCTTAAGTACAAATAATGATCTCCCTCTGGTAAATCTGTTGGTACTTGTACCGTAAAATCTTGATCAAGGTTTTCAACATCTCCAAAATCTATTGAAGTAGCATTACCAAAGCCTGGATCTATATCAAAAAAATATTCTGCTGCTGTTATAAGCGCAGTATTGTTCTGATAAACATGTAACAACTTTTTCTCATACAAACTCCACATACCTTCAGCATTTAAGACCCGAACATACATCTTATGAAAACCATCCGTCAAACTATGAGTTAAAGCTAGGTTTTGATTAATTTCAGTTCCCGAAATACTTAAAACTGTTCCATTACCAAAACCTGGATCTGTACCAATAAAATATTCTGCCGAAACTATGGTTGACGCATTAACTTGAGAAGGGTTTACATAAAATAAGTTTTGATCGTAAAGACTCCAGTTTCCTTCAGAATTTAGAACTCTTATATAAAGTTTATGTGTTCCTTCAGAAAGTCCTGTTGTTGGTATTGTATAATTCTGATTTATGCTTTCTCCTGTCAAAGCTAATGGTGTTCCATTTCCTACTCCTGGATCTGTATCTACAAAATATTCTGCCGATGTAATATTTGCAGTATTTTCTTGAACAGGGTTAATGTAAAACACTTTGTTTGCATATAAGCTCCAATTACCATCTGTACCTAAAGTTCTCACATAAAGTTTATGAATACCTTCTGACAAACCAGTGGTTGGTATTGTGAAGTCCGAATCAATCACTTCACCAGACATACTAATAGAGGTTCCATTACCTACACCAGGATCTGTATCTATAAAATATTCAGCTTCAATAATTTGTGAATACCCAGAAACACACAAAAAAAACATCAATATATTAAGCAACCTTTTCATACGATTCATATTTTAATCTGTAAGGTTTGCGTTAGCTTTTACATTCACATTCAATGTTTCACCGACACTTATAATATTATTATAGATAACAAAATCTGTGAGGTACGGTAATTCAGTTGGGTAACCTCTTAAGCTAAATGGGAAATTACCATTTAAGATTCCTAAGTCATTACCATCAGTACCAGCATCTTCGGCAGGTGAACCAGATTGAATTTCAAAATCGTTTGACACGCTATTTAAAGAAACATTTTGATTGAAAGCTGTGAACTGAGGATTAGTATCATCAATGTTATTGGTTCCAGACAATGGATCAAATGTTGCATTATAACTATAGGTTAGATTGTTTTGAAAGTCTAAACCTGAATTAGTACCCAAATTCATATTAGTAACACTATTTCCAGTAAATAGAAAGATATTATTACTTATAAGTGCTCCTGAACAATTTTGAAACATTCTAATTGATTGGGTTGAGTCTCCATTCTGACGAGTTAACACAACATTATTATTAAAGATTGTTGATACGTTAAACCTATTAAAAAGAGAATATGTTGAAGTAGCATGTAATTGCTCAATGATATTATTAGAGATTATCCAATTCTGAGAGTTATAAGGATCTATAGCATTAAAGCTATTATGTCTAATATAATTCCCCGAAATTATAGCGTTATTAGCTCTTGACGTAGAACCATTTCCTAGAATTTGAATTAATTTATTATTAGTTATTACAACATTATGATTGTTATAAGAACCGTTATTTAAATAAATCGAGTTAATATTTAATCCCGAAATTTTTGAACCAGAAGCATCTCCTGAATTGAAATAAATAGCTCCTATGGTAGCATCTAATCCATTATTAAGTTCAGGATTATATCCTATACCATAAATATTTAATGTCTTAGACATTTGAATATTACCATAACTATTAGGTGATGGCTGAATATAAATAATATCACCAGCCGAAGCATCATCAACAGCAGCTTGTACACTGCTGTAAGCAGCGGCTGAACCTTCATTATTGTCTACAGTATAGACGGTTTGAGCAGAAACAATTGCAGAAATGAGAAGTGCAATCGAAAGACTAATTTTTTTCATGTTTACAGTTTTTTATAGTTGATTTTCACTATTGCAATGTAAAACCACTAACTATCATTAACTTAAGGGCATTCCTTGAATTACAAAAATTAAGGGAATACCCTTATAAACCTAAACACTTAATAACAAAGCTTTTAATCAATTTTATAATTCTCTTTAAGCAGAGTTTTTATAGCTTCTATTTCCTCCCTTAGACTCTTTAATTCTTGATTTTGAGTTTCAATAACCTCTTGCTGTTCTTGCATCGCTTTTACTAAAGGCACAACAAACTCCGCATACCTCAAAGCATAAGTGCCGTTTTCATCATAAGGTTTTACTACACCATGAAAATCAAAACCAACCGCTTGTGCTGCTTGTTCTACTTCTTGCGCAATAAAACCAGTTTGAATCTCTTGAGTCTTTAATTTTTCTGCTTCTCTAATACGCAAACTATCTGGCGTGTTCTCAAAACGAGCAATAGCATCCATATCGTAATTATAACTTACAGGACGCAATTTTTTTATAAACTCTAAACCAACAATATTTTCTTGAATGTTTGTTTTCAGCCTCCTATCTGAAAAATTAGACCAGTTGGCATAACCACCTATTACGGAAACACTAGAGTTACCTAAACGCACTTGATTTGGCGAGTTTGGTGCAGCACCATTACCCAAAGCAGTTGTGTTATAAAATGTAGCACCTGCTGCTCCTGCGGATGTACCTAAAGCAGTATTAGAATAACCCGTGGTGACAAGGTTAAGTGAATTATAACCGATAGCAACATTATTATTACCTGTAGTATTGTTTTGTAATGCATGATAACCCACAGCAACATTTTGATCTCCAGAACTATTATCTAACAATGAGCGATACCCAATTGAGGTATTACTATTTAAGGCATCATAGCCTACACCAACATTCTGATTATCACTACCATCATCATTAGCACCTGCGTTTATCCCTAAAAAAATTGAAGAGCCATCATCTGTTCCATCGTTATCCGATTTTCCATCTAATAAATCGTCAATTTTTTCAATAGTTGCTCCTGTAAAAGAAACCCAAGAGGCTGTATTATTATCCCAATAATAAAATCCTTTGGCAACACTTCCGTTTCCTGTGGCGTAAACTAACATTCCATCTTGGATTGCTGTAGGATTTATAGAAGGGTATTCATCAATTTTGGGAATTAATAAACCGTCAGTGTTATTTGGCGAACTAGGATTGGAGGTACTTATGTCTAAAAGTGCATTCGGATTGGTAGTATTAACGCCAACTTGTGCTGAAATTAGAACTGGCAAAAGAAAAAAGATATGCCATATCTTGATTCGGTATTTCATTGGAGGATTATGATTGTTAATGACAATCGCAATTTAAAATCCTCTAATTTTAAAAAGTTAAGGGCATTCCTTGAATTCAAAAAATTCAGGGAATACCCTTAGAAGTATAATTCCTGCTTGTTCAGGAATGACAATTAGTTTTTAAAATGCATTTACTATAGCAAAGAAATCCTCTGCCTTTAAAGAAGCACCACCTATTAAACCACCATCTACATCTTGTTTTGAAAAGATTTCTTTAGCATTGTTTGGCTTTACACTTCCACCGTAAAGAATTGAAACTTCGTCTGCAACGTCATTACCATACTTATCAGCTAATGTTTTTCTTATAAAAGCATGCATATCTTGAGCTTGCTCTGGTGTAGCAGTTTCACCTGTTCCTATAGCCCAAACTGGTTCATAAGCTAAAACAATGGATTTAAAAGCATCGGCTCCTAAATGAAATAAAGCATTTTTAATTTGACTTTCTACAACCGCTTCTTCATTACCAGATTTACGATCTGCTAACTCCTCACCAAAACAAAAAATCACTCTCATATCGTTTTCTAAAGCAGCATCAACCTTTTTAGCTAAAGATTCATCTGTTTCATTAAAATATGCTCTACGCTCGCTGTGACCTAAGATTACAGTTTTAATACCGATACTCTTAAGCATACTAGCGCTCACTTCGCCTGTATAAGCTCCATTCTCTGCAAAATGCATGTTTTGAGCAATAACTTCAATACCTTCTTGTCTTAAGGATTCAAAAGCTTGCCATAGGTTCGTAAACGTTGGTGCAATCATAACTTCTGCATCCGAAGTTTGATTTTGCTTTATTAAATCTGATATTAACATTTCGGTTTCTGGTAAATCGTTGTTCATTTTCCAGTTACCTGCAACAATATTTTTTCTCATAGTCTAAGTTGATTTATCAATATGAACAAAAATAACATAATTAAGGCGAAAATCACTTGATATTTATCAGTATAGCTTTAGGATAACTTCACTCTTGGATCTAACCAAGCATAAGCAATATCTACCAATATATTTATGGTTATAAAGACGATAGCTATAACTAAAACTGCTCCCATAATTACAGGCAAGTCTAGAGTATTTAAAGCATTTACGATTTCTTTGCCTAAACCATTCCATCCAAAAATATACTCCACAAAAACGGCACCAGCTAACATGGAAGCAAACCAACCTGAGATGGCTGTCACCACTGGATTTAATGCATTTTTAACTGCATGGTTTTTAATCACCTGAAACTCGCTCAATCCTTTGGCTCTAGCTGTTCTTATATAATCTTGATTTAAAACTTCTAATAAAGAGTTTCTCATCAACTGAATAACAACAGCCAAAGGGCGAATACCAAGAACTATTGCTGGAAGAATTAAATTCTTACATTTGATTTGCATTTGCTCACCAAAATCATCAAGTTCATATAAACTTCCTGTCATTTCTAAATTGGTGTATTTATGTAGTACAAAACCAAATAACCAGGCAAAAAGGATAGCGCTAAAAAATGACGGAACACTCATACCAAATGTACTGAGAACCTGAATAGTTTTATCGACCCAAGTATCTTTGTATAAAGCCGAAATGATTCCAAAAACAATACCCAAACTTATAGCTATGATAATTGCAGAAACCGCTAAAACAAACGTATTAGGAATGGTTTCGCCTATAACGGCTGTTACTTTTTTCCCTTGTTTTGTAAAAGACTCTCTTAAGTAAGGAGTTTTAATTACAATATCAGTATTAGCAATGCTAAACAATTGTTGAGCCGTATACTTATTTTCGCTTAAAAACGTATAATCTTCTTGATTTTTTGAATGAAAAGAAATTGGTGATAAATCATTGAGGTAATATAGGTATTGTGTTCCCAAAGGTTTATCAAAACCATATTTATGTTTTACGGCTTCTACCTGTTCTGCCGTTTGATTTTGACCCAACATCATTTTTGCAGGATCGCCTGGTAAAATTGTAAAAAGAAAAAATATAACAGTAACGACACCCAATAAGGTGATGAATGCGTAAAACAGTTTATTTAAAAGATATCTTATCAAATTATAATTCTATATCCTCAATATCATTCCAATGTGCTTTATTCATAACAGTTCCTTTGTTAAGAATTACAATTCCTGGGTTGGCACGAACAATGGTTTTTATTACCTTTTCATCACATAAATAAAAATCGAAATTCAAGTTATGTCCTTGTTTAAATCTAACTTTGTCTTCGGCACCAGAAGATGTTAAACCTATAACTTTATACCCTTTTTCAATGGCTTGGTCTGTAAATGATTTTAGCTTTGCAACTCCTTCGCTTTCACCTGTATTTATATTATACATCGCAACGATAAGTAGTTTATCTTCGTCTAAAAATTGAGAGGTTAAATCTTCATCTTCAGACTCAATAGAAAAGTCTTGGATTGGTGGAATGTAACCTTCATCAATAATTTTTGTTTCTACACTTACATATTCACCATCTACTTGCGGATAGCTTCCGTTAGTTACAAATTCCTTTTCTTCACCATTCACGTTAAAAGTCCAAGTATATTCAGTTACCGGTTTGGCAGCATCTTCAGGAATATCCATTTGTTTTTGCAGGTTTTTTCCTACGGCGTAAGCTCTAAAATCTATAGCTGGCAAGTGCATTAACACATGATAACCAAACCAAAGCGAAACCAAAAAGCTTAAAAGCGCTAAAACCGTTGTAGGCAACTTACCAAAAATTGGTTTTATGTGTTTAATTCCGAAGAATAAAATCAGAATGAACACAAGAAGAATAACATCTTTAGTAAAGCTTTCCCAAGGTGTCAGTTTTAGTGCGTCACCAAAACAACCACAATCCTTTACTTTATCAAAATATGCTGAATAAAAGGTTAGAAAAGTGAAAAACACAATCATTAGTAATAAACTCCAAACCGTGAATTTAGGCTTGTAGCCTATTAANAANAATACACCGAGTACAACTTCAAAAACAACAACAAAGACCGAAAGTCCAAGCGCATAAGGAATTAAAAATTCCATATTAAGAACGTCAGCTCCAAAATATTCTTGAAGTTTATATGAAAACCCTAACGGATCATTCAGTTTTATAAACCCTGAGATTATAAATAATACTCCAACGAAAATTCTGCTTATTTGTGTAATATATTTCATAAAATATTTGATGGCTGAGGCTCTCGAAGCCTCATTTTAATATAATTTCGGTCACTTCGAGAACCTCAGTGACCAGTAACTTACTTTCCCTCCCCAAGATGAATCATTGCAAAAACCGCATAATTAATCATATCCTGATAATTAGCATCTATACCTTCACTAACAATAGTTTTACCTGCATTATCTTCAATCTGCTTAACACGCAATAACTTTTGAAGGATTAAATCCGTTAATGAACTCACACGCATATCTCTCCAAGCTTCACCATAATCGTGGTTTTTATCGAGCATTAACTGTTTTGTTATGGCAATNTTTTCATCATAAAGTTGAGTCGCTTCGGCAGTTTCCATGTCTGGTTGCTCTACAACCCCTTTTTCTAACTGAATCAGCGCCATTATGCAGTAGTTAATAATACCTATAAATTCACTGACTTCACCTTCATCAACTTTTCGCACATCATTCTCTTGTAATCCTCTTATACGTTGCGCTTTTATAAAAATCTGATCCGTTAGTGATGGTAACCTTAAAATACGCCAAGCACTTCCATAGTCACTCATTTTATTTACAAAAAGCGTTCGGCACTTATCGATAACAGCATCGTACTGTTTTGAGGTATCTTGCATTAAATTCCGTTTAAATTTGCGTAAATTTCGCTTATTTAGTTTAAAGTTCAAAGTTCTGTATTCAATGTTTTGAAAAGCACTTAAAAGTTTATGAATATGTTAACTTTGAATTTTAAATTTCAATCCAAAAGATGACAATCAACTGCAAAGGCCAACTTATAGATCTATCGCTTCCCAAAGTTATGGGTATACTTAACGTAACTCCCGATTCTTTTTTTGACGGAGGAAAGTATAAAAATGAATCTGAAATTTTAAGCCAAGTTGAAAAACACCTTTCAGAAGGTGCAAGCTTAATAGATTTAGGTGGTTACAGTTCGCGTCCTGGTGCTGATTTTGTTTCAGAGAATGAAGAATTACATCGTGTTGTTCCTGTTGTTGAACTCATTCTAAAACAGTTTCCTGAAACCTTAATTTCTATTGACACGTTTAGAAGTGAAGTCGCTAAAAAAAGTATTGAAACTGGTGCTGCTATTATTAATGATATTTCCGCAGGAAAGCTTGACGAAAATATGTTATCTACTATTGGTAAACTATGTGTGCCTTATATCATGATGCACATGAAAGGCAATCCTAAAACAATGCAACAGCAAACGGATTATGATGACTTAACTAAAGACGTTATATCGTATTTTGCTGAGCGTATCCATGCTGCTCATACAGAAAAAATCAACGATATCATTATAGATCCTGGCTTTGGGTTTTCTAAAACCACAGCACAGAATTATGAATTATTGCACAATCTTGAATTATTACAAATGATAGATAAGCCTTTATTGGCTGGTATTTCTAGAAAATCCATGATTTATAAAACTTTAAACACCACACCAGAATATGCCTTGAATGGCACAACCGCTTTACATATGATTGCATTACAAAAAGGCGCTAAAATTCTCAGAGTGCACGATGTGAAAGAAGCTGTGGAATGTGTAACGCTTTTTAAACAACTACAATGAAAAATTATTACCTAATACTTTTATCAGTTTTTATATTGAGCTGTAACAACGAGCGTGTTTTGCTATTACCTGAAGTAGAACAAGCTGAAGTATCCGAAGTCTTAGATGTTTCACCAGCTTATATTTTTTATGATGAAACACAACCAGATTCGGTTTTGCTAAATCGTAAAAACCTTATCAGTACCACAAACTGGTTGGTTAATATAGATAAACGCTTAACGCTTAAACAAGCGATTCCACACATTAAGTTTTTACAAGACAAAAAGCGCGATGCTAAAATGCATAAAAACGAAAATGCAAAAAACTACTTTACCTGTAATGATAAAAGCATTGGTGATTTAGGATTTATTGAGTTTACGGATATAAATTACTTTTTTGAAGAAATTGGTGCGCTAGATAATAATAATTTGTGCTTAATGAATGTAAATAATTTGAATGACGTTTCATTTTCGAGCTCAGTTGATTTGAATATAAAATTTACCGAAAATAATTTTTCTTCGGCTATCTCTATTTTAGAAAAAGAGTTCGGTAAATCCTTTACCATTGTTATGATTTTAAATGAAACAATGAGCTTTCAAGATTATATCACATTAAAAAGTAAATTAGTTTCTTTTCAAAATAGTATATCAGACAACGAATTCATTTTCTAACATAAATTATTAAATTAGCAAAAAGCTCTAACCTTTGGAAAACTTACAACTTTGGGATTTTAGATTTATAGATTTTGTAGATGTCTTCCTCGTGGCCATACTACTCTATTACATTTATAAACTTGTAAAAGGTACGGTTGCTATCAATATTTTTATTGGGATTCTTGTCATTTACATCGCTTGGCGATTGACCGACTATCTTGAAATGCAAATGCTTTACAGCATTTTTGATGGTTTTATGAAAGTTGGTATTATAGCTCTGATTGTAGTCTTTCAACCTGAAATACGAAAGTTTCTGCTTATGGTAGGCTCTACCAATATTGGTGGAAAAAAGAGCATTTTAAAGAATTTTAAATTCCTTAAAAACGACGATCCAACCTCTACAGATGTTGATGCCATAATGAATGCTTGCAACAGAATGGCANCAACAAATACTGGTGCTTTAATNGTNATTGAACGCAANAATAATCTTGACTTNTTAACCAATACCGGTGACGCTATGAATATTTTGGTATCTCAGCCAATNATAGAAAGNATCTTTTTTAAGAATAGTCCCTTNCATGATGGTGCCATTATTATAGAGAAAAACATAGTNAAAGCNACNCGTGTTATTCTTCCTGTAAATAATGAAAAGAATATTCCTGAACGATTTGGACTAAGACACAGAGCCGCTGTAGGAATTACTGAAAAAACCGATGCACTTGCGATAGCTGTTAGCGAGGAAACCGGACAAATTTCCTATTTTAAAAGTGGTGAATTTGTAATGTTCAAAGATACCGATGATTTAGTGTCTAAAATTAAAAAGGACTTGGCTTAGTGACCTGCAGAAATTGCCATAAAGAATTAAAAGACTCACAAAAATATTGTGATGAATGTGGTGCCAAGGTTATTAAAAACCGATTGACACCAAAAATCCTTACTAAGCAAATCAATGAACAGTTTTTGTCAATCGATAATAAACTTTTACTAACTTTTGTAGACTTATTCAAAAGACCTGAAACCGTAATTGTAGAGTACATTGAAGGGACTCGAAAAAAGTACATTGATGTCTTACAGTATTTTGCTATAGCCTTAACCTTAGCAGGTATTCAAGTATTTTTAATGACGACATTCTTTAAGGATTCCTTAAATCTGGATTTTTTAGTGAATTCTGCTTCACAAGAAGATAATCCCTTTAAAGATTTGAATTTTGAAGGAATGAACCAGTATCAAGGTATAATATATATTATTATGGTTCCTTTTACTGCGTTTTGTACTTGGATAGTTTATTTTTTATTGGGACAACGACAATACAATTACACTGAGCACCTTGTCATAAATCTTTATTATTCAGCTCAAATTATAATCATAACGGCCATTTTTAGTATTTTATTTCTGTTATTTGGTCTTAATTATTTAATTGTCTCAACAATACTTACCATACCTCTTTTCCTATATCTAGGATATGTTCTACAGCGTATATTTAAAGAAGATTTTTGGGCCACTACGGCAAAGTTTCTTCTTGTAGTAGTGGTTTATATTATCCTCTATAGTATTATAGGTTTTATTTTTGGCATAATTTTAATTTTATTTAAATACAAAACAATAGCTAATTGAATTGCAGAAACTGTCATACCGAGTTATCTGAAACAGATGATTACTGTAAAAGTTGCGGTGGTAAAATAATACGCAATAGACTGACACTAAAGAATCTTTTTGAACATGTCAGTGAAACGTTTTTGAACTACGATAATAAACTACTAAGAACATTTATTCAACTTTTCAAAAAACCTGAAGATGTTATTGTTGGCTATATTAACGGTACAAGAAAAAAGTATGTTAATGTTATCAGCTATTTTGCATTAGCTATCACGCTTTCCGGATTACAAATTTTTATCATGAAAAAATTTCAAACGGAACTATCTCTTTATGACACCACTACCGAAGTTGGTAAAACACAACAAGCTTTTTTTGATTCTACTTATAGCCTTACTACCGAGTATCAATCTTTAATAATGATGCTCTATATTCCACTTTATGCAATAATTGCTAAACTGAGTTTTTTAGGAATTAAAAAATTTAATTTTACGGAATTGCTAGTTGTTTTTCTTTATGGACAAGCACAACTTTCCATCTGTATCGCAGCTTTAACCGTTACCCTAATTCCGCTAAATATATTATCAGTACCAGTACTTGGATTCATTACAATGCCATTTACCTTCTTTTACTTCGCTTATTGCTTAAAGCGTGTTTATGGACTTAATTTTTCTCAAATACTATTACGATCACTATTATTTATCGGAATTATAGGTGTGCTTTTTATTTTAGCAATAGTACTTACTTTAATATTTATGTACTATACTGGCAATCTTGACAATATAATCGAAGCTCAAAAAGCTAACGTAGAAGCTCAAAGAGCCTTGAAGGATAGCATAAACTAAACGGCTTCAGCTTTTAAAAACTGTACTTCATAAAGATTTTTGTAGTAACCTGACTCTTTTTTAAGAAGAGATTTGTGTGTACCGATTTCAACAATTTGTCCAGAATCCATAACAATAATCTTATCGGCTTGCTGAATGGTTGCCAAACGATGCGCTATAACAATAGATGTACGCCCTTCCGTGATTTTATCGGTAGCATCTTGTATCAATTGTTCAGAATATGAATCTACAGATGATGTTGCTTCATCTAAAATTAGAATACTTGGATTAGTAACGTAAGCCCTTAAAAATGAAATTAACTGTCGTTGACCAGAAGATAACATCACACCACGTTCTTTCACATTGTAATGATAACCACGAGGAAGACTCGATATAAACTCATGAATTCCAATAGCCTTAGCAGCATTAATAACGTCTGCTTCTGTTATGTTCTCATTATTTAAAGTGATATTATTCAGAATGGTATCAGCAAATAGAAATACATCTTGCAGTACAACAGCAATCTGACCACGTAGAGATTCTAAAGTGATATCCTTGATATCAATATCATCGATTTTAATTGTACCAGAATTGATTTCGTAAAAACGATTCAGCAAGTTTATAATTGTAGATTTACCAGCACCTGTAGCACCAACAATAGCTACGGTTTCACCTGCATTAACATCAAATGAAATTCCTTTTAAAACTTCTTCATCTTTAACATAAGAAAATCCGACATTGTCAAAAGCTATATTGCCTTTGAAATGCTCAGCTTCAATTGTGCCATTATCATCGATATTAGAATTGGTATCTAAAACTTTAAACACACGGTCTGCTGCAACCATTCCCATTTGCAATGTGTTGAATTTATTAGCAATTTGGTTTAAAGGTCTAAACAGCATTGGAATAAACATTGTAAAGGCAATTAAATCACCCATTGTTGCTGTTTCACCAACAACAGTATTTAATCCACCAATCCATATTACAGCTCCCATGGTTAACGACCCAACAAATTCTGCTATTGGAAAGAAGATAGAGTTATACCAAACGGTTTTTAACCATCCTTTTTTATGACGTTCATTAATCGCTTTAAACTTTTTATACTCCGTAGTTTCTCTTGTAAAAAGCTGAAGAATTTTCATTCCCGTGATACGCTCTTGCACAAATGAATTAAGATTAGACACCTCAGTTCGTACATCTTCAAAGGCGCGCTTCATATATTTTTGAAATATCTTCGTCGCTATAACTATTAATGGCAATGTAGTAAATACGATAAGGCTCAATTTCCAGTTCATGGCCAACATAAAGCCTGCAACAACCGCCATTTTCAAAATATCACTGAAGATCATAAACAAACCTTGACCGAAAATATCAGCGATACGTTCCATATCTGTCACTGCTCGTGTTATCAAAACACCTACGGATGATTTATCATAATAAGTCATTTTGAATCGTAACATATGTCGGAATAATTTCACTCTAATATCCCTAACCACCGACTGTCCCAACCAGCTAGCATAATAAATGAAAAGCAACTGGCAAACCACTTCTAAAATAAGAAGACCTAAAATTATGAGGATATAAAAGATAAACCCGTCATACTTTTTTAGGGCTATTTGTGTATCTATCGCTTTTTGAAGAACATCTGGACGCAAAGCACCAAAAACCGCCAAACCAACAACACAAACTAGTGATACTATAAAAACTGTTCTGTACGGTTTTATGTATTGTAATAATCGTTTGAATAACGATAAATCAAATATTTTCTTTCCTTTTTCTGCCATTCTTTAATTCCTAATATCTTCAGGATATACTATTTCCGTTAAATATAATCCATGTGCTGGTACCGAAAACCCAGCTTCACCTCTATCTTTCGATTTTATGATAGCATGCAAATCTTCAGGTTTTAACTTACCTAAACCGATGTTAACCATGGTTCCGACAATCGCTCTAACCATGTTTCGCAAAAAACGATCAGCCGTAATTGTAAATATAAGCTGATTATTGTTACTTGTCCAATACGCTTCCTTAATATCACAATTATAAGTTTTCACATCAGTATTGCTTTTAGAAAAACACTGAAAATCTCTATACTCAAATAAGATTTTACAGGCTTTGTTCATAGCATCGACATTCAATGGCAACTGAACTTCGTATGCAAAATCATAATCAAATACATTTTTTGATGTAGAAACTTTATAATGATATGTTCTGCTTACAGCATCAAACCTTGCATGCGCTTCTGGCTTCACTTTAAAAATTTGCTGAATAGCAACATCTTTTGGCAAAAAGGAATTTAGCTTATAAACCAAGTCCTTAGCATCAAAATTTTCATCATAATCAAAGTGAGCAAACATTTGCGATGCGTGTACTCCTGCGTCTGTTCTCCCAGCACCAACAATACTAATTTCCGATTTTAAAATCGTTGACAGCGCTTTCTCCAAAACTTCTTGTACAGTAATTGCATTGGGCTGATTTTGCCAACCATGATAGGTCTTACCATTGTATGATAACTCAATAAAATATCTCAAAAGATTAGCTATTTTTGCTAGAAGCTACAAAGATAAACAGAAATAGTAGTAAAACTCACAATATTATCTTAATGCAAAATATCCTACTCTTATCCGATACACATAGCTATATCGATGATGACATTTTAAAGTATGTAAAACAAGCTGATGAAGTTTGGCATGCTGGAGATATAGGCGATTTAGAGGTCACCGATAAAATAAAGGTTTTAAAACCTTTGAGAGCAGTTTACGGAAATATAGATGACAACAAAGCTAGAGCTGAGTTTCCGCTAAACAATAGATTTTTTTGTGAAGAAGTAGATGTTTGGATCACCCATATTGGTGGCTATCCACCAAAATATAATTCTAAAGTTAGAGATGAATTGATATCCAATCCTCCAGATATTTTTATTACAGGACATTCACATATTCTAAAAGTAATGCCAGACAAAAAATTAAGCCTACTTCATATGAACCCTGGAGCTGTTGGCAAACACGGGTTTCATAAAGTCAGAACTATGCTACGCTTCAAAATTGAAGGGAAAAATATTAAGGATCTAGAAGTGATAGAATTTAAGCGGTAAAAATGAAAAACCCAGACGGCAGAGTCTGGGTTTTTCGCACTAATACTACTAAGATTTTAGGTTCATCGTAATCGATCTACAGATTTTACGAGATCTTCATCCTTCTTAATAGCCTTGTTAGCCAAGGCTAAACACACAATAGAAAAAATAGGAAGAAGAATCCCAATACCTTTCTCAGAAACGTTAGTTTCTCCAGATAAATTTAGAGATTGATACACAAAGACTCCTAGTAAAATAAAGTTTAATATTATATTCAGTCGTCCCAAAACAAATTGAGACTTTCTGTTTTTAAATCTAAAAATTGAAATAATTGAAAGCAACGCAGACCCTAAAAACATACCTAAATAGGTATAGTTATCTACCGCAAACACTTTAGCACCTTCACTATTTGTCCATAAGTGAAACACAAATATTAAACCTGCAGAAATACCTGCAGCTAAAATTAAATAAAGTGTTTGTATACGTTGAATCATTATTTTATTTCAAAAACAGAACAAAATTAGTAGTTTATTTTTTAAAAAGATAGATTTTATTTTAAAATAAAATTGTATTATTGCAGTAGAAAGAAGTAACGCACTGAGTTGCATCATTCTAATCTTCCAAATTAATTTCACTTTTTTTCTTTTTATTTCATTTAGAAAATATTGAATTAATAGTATCAAAAATAATTTACATTATATAACATAAGAATGTTTGAAATTTCCCAGTTAAAAGCTAAAAAGCTTCCTGAGTTGCAGGATATAGCTAAACAACTAAATGTACCTAAATATCGTACTTTAAAAAAATTAGACTTGGTATATCAAATTTTAGATTATCAAGCTGCAAACCCAGAAGCTGTAAAGGCTACAGTAAGTTCTGAACCTAAAAAGGAAGAACCAAAACAAACCAAGCCACAGCAAAAACGTGCTAGAGTTCAGAAAAAAACTCAGCCTAGTCCAGAGCCAAAACCAACTGAGGCTAAGGACAAAAAACAAGATACTAAACCTCAGGACAACAAGGCTAACAACAATAATAGCCAGAACTCTAAAAGACAAGAAATCAAGGCTAACAACGACAAACCGAATACTGATAAAAAGGACGATAACAGACCTCAGAATCGTTCTAATAATAATCAAAAACAAAGTCGTTCTAACAACAACAATCAAAAAAACAATAACAACAACAATAATAACAGCAATAATAACAGCAACAATAACAACCATTCAAAAAATAATGGCAACAAGGATAACAGAAACCGTTACCGTGAGCCAGATTTTGAATTCGATGCTATTATTGAAAGTGAAGGTGTCTTAGATATCATGCAAGATGGTTATGGTTTTTTAAGATCTTCAGATTATAACTATTTAACCTCTCCTGACGATATTTATGTATCTCAATCTCAAATCAGATTATTTGGTTTAAAGAAAGGTGATACCGTTTTAGGAAATGTTCGTCCACCAAAAGAAGGTGAAAAATATTTTCCTTTAATTAAAGTAAATAAAATTAACGGACAAAGTCCACAAGTGGTTAGAGACAGGGTTGCTTTTGAGCACTTAACTCCATTATTCCCTAAAGAAAAATTCAACATTGCTGAAAAACAATCCACTATTTCAACACGAATTATGGATTTATTTTCTCCAATTGGAAAAGGGCAACGTGGTATGATTGTGTCTCAACCAAAAACAGGAAAAACAATGCTTCTAAAGGATGTTGCAAATGCTATTGCTGCTAATCATCCTGAAGTTTATCAAATGATTTTATTAATTGATGAACGTCCTGAAGAAGTTACAGATATGCAACGTAATGTACGTGGTGAAGTTATTGCTTCTACTTTTGATAAGGAAGCTCACGAACACGTAAAAATTGCTGATATCGTTCTAGAAAAAGCAAAACGTTTGGTAGAATGTGGACATGATGTTGTAATTCTTTTAGATTCAATTACACGTTTAGCCAGAGCATACAACACGGTTCAACCTGCTTCAGGAAAAATCCTTTCTGGTGGTGTAGATGCAAACGCACTTCACAGACCAAAACGTTTCTTTGGTGCGGCACGTAACATCGAAAATGGTGGTTCTTTAACTATTATTGCTACAGCACTTACCGAAACAGGTTCTAAGATGGATGAAGTTATCTTTGAAGAATTCAAAGGTACTGGTAATATGGAGCTTCAGTTAGATCGTAAGATTTCTAATCGTCGTATCTTCCCTGCAATTGACTTAACATCATCTTCTACGCGTCGTGATGATTTATTACTTGACGATGCTACGATACAAAGAATGTGGGTAATGCGTAAGTATTTAGCTGACATGAATCCTGTTGAAGCTATGGAATTCATTAATGAAAGATTTAAACAAACAAGAAATAATGAAGAGTTTTTAATCTCAATGAACGGTTAAAAAACTTTTTTGATACAATAAAAAACCTCGAATTACTAATTCGAGGTTTTTTTTATGATCTCGGTTTACCGAGCGAGCGATCATACATTACTATACTTCCTGCTACGGAAACATTAAGACTACGTTGCGAATTGAATTTTACTAAAAAGTGACTCTTATCAATAGCTTGTCTTGATAAGCCATGATCCTCTGCTCCTAGCAAATACACACATCGTCTTGGATGATGAAATGTTTCCAAATCCTCAGCTTCATCTGTCAATTCAACTCCTACAATTCTTGCACCTTTTGGTAAATTATTAAAAAAATCATCAAAAGTTTCATAATGAAAATAGGGCATTGACTTTACTGCATTATGTGTATCACAAGCTTGTTTTGCATAACGGTTCCCAATGGTAAAAATGAAACTCGCACCCAAATTTTGTGCAGATCTCCAAAGCACACCTAAGTTTTCAGGAGTTTTTCCATTTTGAATACCGATACCGAAGAATTCATTTTTTAAATTATCATTCATGGTGTAAAGCTAAACAAAAGCTTCAAAACACAGAGAACTCTAAAAATTTATTCAGACAGGTGCATTCTGCTCTATCAACTTAGCGTCTTTTAACTCTTCCCAAAGTGCTTTCGGTACTTTTGTTTTAAAGGAATCTACATTAGCTGTAACTTGCTCAGCTAAACTAGCTCCTGGAATTACTGATGCCACTGTTGGGTGCGCTGCACAAAAATTTAAAGCTACTGTTGCTAAATCAACATTATATTTTTTTACGATTGCATTAATCTGTTTTCTTTTAACCACCATATCTTCTGGCATAATTCCACCATAGTTAAAACGATTTCTATCTGCTAAAAAACCAGCATTTAATGGTCCTCCAATAACAGCTTTTACATTTTTCTTATCCATTTCTGGAAAAACATTATTCAAAGCGTTTTTATGGTCTACCAATGAATATTGTATAGCTACCAACATTAAATCAGGGTCTGCTACTTCCAAACATTTCAGAATAGGTTCTGGCGTATTTACTCCCATTCCCCAAGCTTTTATGATGCCTTCTTCTCGCATTCTAGTAAGCTCTGGAAATGCTCCTTTCTTAGCTATTTCAAATTGTTCGGTCCAACTTTCTCCTAAATCACCATTGTCTGGTGATAAGTCATGCACAAAAACAACATCTATAGACGATAAACCCATACGTTGTAAGCTGTCTTCTACAGACTTTCTTACGCCTGAAGCTGTATAATCATATTTATGCTTAAAGTTTAGTTTTCCTTTCCACAATAAATCTGAATTTGGGGTAAAGCTATCGTTAGGTTGCATCAATCGTCCTATTTTAGTAGAAACGATAAAATCTTCACTATTTTTTTCGAATAAAAACTGTCCCAATCGACGTTCACTCAGACCTAAACCATACCAAGGAGAAGTATCAAAATAACGAATACCAGCGTTCCATGCCGCTTCTAGTGTTTTTGTTATTTTTTCGTTACTATTTTCTTGAAAGCCATTACCCAAAGCAACTCCACCCATACCATATTTTGATGGAAACTTTAAATCACCTTTAGGTAATCCTTGAAGTTGTGTACTGTGTTCTGAATATATATCTTGACTAGCAAAGCTACTTAATGGTGAAGCAGCTATCGCTGCAGTTGCCAAAGCAGATTGCTTAAAAAATTTTCTTCTTGTATTCATAGTGTTATTTACTTGCTGTATTTAATAATTCTAGATCTTCTGAATCTAGTTGAAGTTTTGTTGCGTCAAACATTGTTTTTAAATGACTTTCTTTGGTTGCACTCGCAATTGGTGCGCCAATATGCGGTTGTGCTAATAACCAAGCTAGAGAAACGGTTGCTTGTGTTGTATTATGTTTGTCTGAAACTTTATCTAATGCAGAAAGAACAGCCAAACCTTTCTCGTCTAAATATTTTTCTACACTACCACCACGAACACTTTTTCCTAAATCATCCTTAGAACGGTATTTACCCGTTAAAAATCCTGAAGCTAAAGACCAATAAGTAAATACCGAAAGGTTATATTTATCTGCTAATGGCGCATATTTACTTTCGTAGTTTTCTCTTTCTACCAAATTATAATGTGGCTGCAAAGCTTCATACCTTGGCAAACCATATTTTTCTGAAGCAGCAAAAGATTCCTCTAATCGATTAGGTGAAATGTTAGACGCTGCGATATATCTTACTTTTCCAGCTTTTATAATTTCATCATAAGCTTCAAGTGTTTCTTCAACTGGTGTTTTTTCGTCATCAAAATGCGTGTAATACAAATCGATATAGTCGGTTTGAAGACGTTTTAACGATTTATCTACCGCTTCTAAAATGTGTTTTTTACTTGTATCGACTGGGTGCTTACCGGTTTCACCACCAACTTTAGTTGCTAAGACAATGTCTTTTCGGTTGTTTCTGGATTTCATCCATTTTCCTAAAATGGTTTCCGATTGTCCACCTTCACCTCCATCAACCCAATATGAGTACATATCTGCGGTATCAATAAAGTTGAATTCTCCAGCTGTAAAAGCATCTAAAATTTTAAATGATTCCTTTTCATCTAAAGTCCAACCAAACACGTTTCCACCTAAATTAATTGGTGCTACTTCTAGGTCTGTATTTCCTATAATTATTTTTTTCATTCTTCAGTAGTTTCGATTTTTTATCAAAATTAACCAAGAACTTACAAAGCAACCCTGTAAATATCTATGGTAATATTGTAATTTTACATTATGAAACGTTATAAGCAATTCAGTGAACTAAAGGTTCATGACTTTGAAACTGAGTTTTGGGAACATCCTTTGCACAATCACAATCATTTTGAGATTATATTTATCGCAAAAGGTTATGGTGTTCATCATCTAAATAAGCGACTTGTTCCTTACAAAGCTGGTCACTTATATCTTCTAGGTCCTGAAGATGAGCACGAATTTATTGTGTATGAAAAAACGCGTTTTATTTACTTTAAGTTTACTAACTTTTACCTAGACACCAAGGATGTTGACAATCCTTCAAATTGGAATAGAGACGTTGATATTATTCTCAATAACAAAGCTAGAACGTCTGGTAATATTTTAAAATTTGAAAAAGATAAAGCTCTTGTGGAAAACCTTTTGAACTTAATCGTGAGAGAATATGAGAGAAATGAAATTTTGAGCAAAAAAATTATTTTTCAGTTTTTTAAAGGCTTGGTACTTATTATAAAACGTAACTTATTACAAGACTCTAAACTAAAAAGTGAATTAAGAAAAATAACTAATATAACAGAAGAATTGTTAGAATATATTGAGGTTAACATCTATAATCCAAAGTTATTAACGCAAAAGCAAATTGCGAATCATTTTAATCTTTCGCCTAATTACATTGGTATTTTTTTTAAGGAAAAGGTTGGCACTGCCTTAAAGCAATATATTCAAGAATATAGATTTGAGCTTTTAGAACAACGTCTTAAAAACGGACAAGTAAGCACCAAACAGCTGGCTTTAGATTTTGGCTTTACCGATGAGAGCCACTTGCACAAATTTGTAAAAAGTTATTCTGGAAAGCGATTGGCAGAATTGAAGCATGAATTTTCATCTTCTTAATTATGCACAAAATTTATGATACCCTCTTAATGCTATAAGATCTTTTATTCTCTACATAAACTTCCAATAATTTAGCATTATCAGCATTAAATAAAGCTGTTTTCATTGATGCAGGAAGCAATACAGTTTCTCCCATTTTTAAAGTTTCGGTATATCCGTTTACTGATATTAAAGTCTCACCTTCTACGCACATAAAAATAACAAACGAGTCTAAATAATCATAGTTGATTTGTCTTAAGCCATTAACCTTAAAAATATTAGTAGTAAAAAAATCGCAAGACATTAAATTGCTGTTTTTATATGAAACCAATTCATAATCACATTTACCATTAGATTCAAATGATTTTGTGGCCTCTATAGCATGCTTGGTGTGTAAATCGCGCTTATTTCCAGAGTTATCTGTTCTATCCCAATCGTAAACTCTATAAGTAATGTCACTAGTTTGTTGTATTTCTGCAGCCAAAACACCTGCACCAATGGCATGAATTTTTCCTGCAGGAATAAAGTAACTATCGCCTTGCTTTACTTTTTCTCTATTAAAGACATCTTCAACATTATTAGCGTTAATTTGTCCTAATATTTTTTTATCAACATTTTCATCTTTGAGTCCCAGTATAATATCTGCATCATCATCACTATCCATGATATACCACATTTCGGTTTTACCAAAAGAGTTATGTTGTACTTTTGCCATCTTATCATCTGGATGCACTTGTACAGACAGATCTGTCTTTGCGTCTAAAAACTTAATTAACAACGGAAACTCCTCACCAAAACGTTCGGAATTTGCCAAACCTAAAAGGTCTGATTTGTAGGTCTTAATAAGATCGTTTAACGATTGACCTTTATAGTCTCCATTAGCTACTTCAGAAATATTACCTTCAACACCAGATATCTCCCAACTTTCGCCTACGGTGGTTAAATCTGTTTCTTTGTTTAAAATTTTTGAAAGTTTATTTCCTCCCCAAATTTTCTCTTTCAAGATTGGCTTAAATTTTATTGGATACGCTTTCATCTTTCTAATATTTTATATGCTAAGTCTTAAAGACTTGTAGTTTGTGTTAAACTCTTTAATAGAATCTACTATTGAAAAAATCCCTTTGAAGAAACTTTGCTTGGCATTGCCATTATCCATTTTTGTCTTTACCTCTTCAATAAAACTCTCGTCTTGTGCTATATGCTCTAATATGGCATTAAGACTGGCTCCTTCTCCTTTTAACGACTCAAGATTAATGAAGCCTGTATATTTTAAATTGTAGTTATTAAATAGGTATCTAGCTCCTGCTCTTTTGGCCATAGGTTCTGTTACCACTTTCTTAATTTCTACAATCTCTATCTTTTCTTCAGAGTCTTCTTTTACTTCATTTAATAACTGTACAGTATTGTCTTTACTATTGTTATCTACAAAGCAAAATTTCATAGCATCTGTAGATTTTATTTGCTTTTTAAGGTCATCTACATTTATTGATGACTCATTATTTCTAAATATGATTATAACTCCTATCTTCATTTATTTACAACTATTTACACAACTTTTAAAACTTCTGTTTCGTTTGTACTCTTGTATGATTTTTTAGACCTATAAACCCAAGCTATTTGTGCTAATTGCATTACTATTTTTACTGAATCTTTCATTGACAACTTAGAGCCATCTGCATGAATCCATCGTTTTAATGGTTGCTCACACAGCACTTTTTTAGCTTTGCTTAAACCAAAATGAATAGACATTCTTTTAAAGATTTCGACATCAAAAATCCATTGTGTTACAAACTTTTTACCAAAAGCCACATCGATAACATCTTTACGGAAAATTTTAGCTCCACACTGAGTATCTTTAAAATCCATTTTTAGAATCTTTCTGATTATAAAATTGATTGTAAGACTGATGATTTTACGTGCTGATTCTTTAGTAATATCTGCTCCCATTCTAGATATACGAGAACCACTTACGATTTTGAAATTTGAGTTTTCTATGGTTTTTACCAAATCGTCAAAATCCCTTAAATCGGTTGACAAATCTGCATCTAAGAACCCTATATAATCTAAATCTTCTTTTTTAGACATATGTAACATTCCTAATCTTACAGCTTCTGCCTTACCTCCATTTTTTTCACAATTATATACCGTAATAAAGTCTTCTCTACCTTTTTGAAGCTCATACAACACTTCTAAAGTTCTGTCTTTACTACCATCATTTACAAAACACAAGTGGTATCCTGTATGCTGATCAATGTATTTTAAAAACTCATCACTCAACAATCGCTCTTCTTCGTTGTAGCATGGTATTACCACACCTACACAACGTTGCTGAATCATTATGCTATCGTTAGTTTTAGAAACATCTATTTTTGGCACACCTATTAATCGCTTTACACGTGCACAAATCTCATTTAAGCTTAAAGGTTTTTTCATGTAATCTGTAACACCCAACTCAAAAGCTTCTGTAATAATTGCATCTTGGGTATTTCCAGATAAAATCATAATTGGTGTTTCAGGTTGTTTTGACTTTCTAATATGGTTTACAACATCAAAACCTGAGATTCTTGGCATATTAAAATCTACGATCACTAAATCTGGATGAAACTCGTCATATAACTTTAATCCTAAAGCGGCATCAGTTTCTATAACGACCTCATAACCTAAGTCGGTTAATCTTTTTTCTAGTGGCAGTAAAACTAACTGCTGATCATCAATAGCTAAAATTTTCATGATTTTGATATATAGGTTAATATTTACCTCAAAAGTATTGCACAACAGACCTTAAAAACCTCACAATTAGATAAAAACGGAGATTACTGTAGACGAATGGCAGATTTCCTAAGACGAATAAAATTATTAAGCCTTTTTTATTTATTTATATTTACACTTAAAGTAATTGACCTTAATTCTATAGATGAAAGAAAAGTCTAATAAATACCTAATTGCAGCCCTTTTAATGGGTATTGTGTTGCATGGTACATCTATATTTTTCACTCTAGAGACGACTTACGACGCTCTTATTCACCTATTCTTTGCGGATCATTATGCCACTAGCTGGTTTGAGCCATGGAACTATAAATGGTATACTGGTTTTACGGTAATGAGCTATCCACCTTTGGTTCATCAATCTATTGCTGCATTATCTTTTATTGGTGGATTAAAGTTTGGAATGTTTACTGTTGCTTTCATAGGCATTGTTCTTTTTATCACAGGTGTCTATAGGTTTTCATATTTAATAACAGCAAGCAAGAAAGCTGCTGGTTATGCAGCTGTTTTAGCTGTTTTTTCATCATCTTTTGTAGAAACACTCCATATTTTTGGTCAATTACCTAGTATTATTGGTATTTCGGTCTTAATGCATGCTTTGCCAGAAATCTACCTATGGCTTAAAACAGGTAAATTTCGCTACCTAGCAACCTCATTATCTTTAATATCTGTTACAGTTACATCGCATCATGTAACTCCTATATTTGGAATGGTGTTTTTTATTTTCCCATTAATAGGAATGGTAATAATGGATCATGCCAGAGAGGGTATAGAGTCTTACAAACAGGTTACTATCAAGCTTTTTATCAATAGCTTTTTTAAGCTATTTAAACGCATTGTTAGCTTTGGAATGTTATCCTTGGTAATCATTGTAGGTTGTATTTTACCGTATTGGATAAACTCTAAAAACAATCCTATTACGCAGGTTCCAATTCCGCATGGCTCTAGAGATAATTTCCTGGAAATAACATCTTCTGGACTCGTTTTTTTCCTGATTCCTTGGGGAGTTTTACTCATCTTATTACCATATATTTTCTATCGCTATTACAGTAAGCGCTATTTGTTTTTTGGCTTATCTATAACCATTTTAACTATTTTGGGTACAGGTGGTACAACACCTATTCCTAGAATTGCGCTTGGTGAAACTGCGTTTAACATCTTAACACTAGACCGTTTTACGCTTTGGGCATCTATAATGTCTTTGCCGCTTTTTGGAGAGTTTGCTTACAGATTAGTTGAAGGCGATTTAAAAACACTCATACAAGAACGCCTTGGAGATGTGTACCACAGAGTTGCTGGCGGACTCTTTGCTGGTTTA
>PAJL01000052.1 GCA_002706045.1 Flavobacteriaceae bacterium | reverse complement strand
CTCCACCTAGAAGTTTTTTCTTTATTTTCTTAGTATCTATATCTATTTGTCAGCCATTTAACCTTAACACTATACCTTTTAAAGTCGGACTTATTAGTCTTGGTTTAATGTTTGCCAGTTTTTTAGCTCTAGCCTATTTAGTCATAGAATCCCTAAAGACTAACCAAAACACGCAGCCAAAACCTTCACCTATACTTCAAAAAAACAACTATGCCGATTATTGGGAGGCGATTATCATGGGAGTATTTATGGCCTTATCCTTAATGTGTGGTTATTTATTAAAAATGAATAATGCGTATTGGATTCCTGTTTCGTGTGCTGCGGTTATGCAAGGCGCATCACGTTATCATATATGGCAACGCACGTTTCAAAGAATTCTTGGCACACTTCTAGGTTTAGGCCTATGCTGGCTATTACTCAGTATTACCAAATCAATAGTTGTACTTTGTGTTTTTATAATCGTACTGCAACTTATTGTAGAAATACTTATTACAAGGAATTATGCACTGGCAGTAATTTTTATAACTCCACTAGCTATCTTTTTATCAGAAGCTGCCAACCCAATTATAACTACACCAAACGAACTGATTGTTTTACGTTTTCAAGAAATTATAATTGGAAGTTTTATTGGTGCCATTGGTGGCTGGTTGCTTCATAAAGAAAAAGTGAGATATGCTACCATTAAAGGCTTAGCAAAAATCACTAATGGTTTTGAAAATAAAAATTCCTAAAAAACTACATGCTTAAAATCACAAACTTGATTTTATAACAGAAAAAGCCGAACTTGGTTATCTTATAATTAAGCATTAATCAACAATCTGAGGCTAACAATGATAAAAGAAAATCATATTTCGAGAATAATACTAACTGTTTTAATTACGTTTTTCAACTTGAGTTTAATCAATATTTATGCTCAAGTTGCTAAAAACCCTGTTATATGGGCAGATGTTCCAGATGTTAGCACCATTAGAGTTGGTGATACTTACTATATGAGTAGCACCACAATGCATATGAGTCCAGGGTTACCAATCATGAAATCCAAAGATTTAGTCAACTGGGAAATCGCTGGTTATGCATACGACCGTTTAGTAGAGAATGATAAAATGAATCTTGAAAATGGTCAAGAAGCCTATGGAAAAGGGTCTTGGGCTAGTAGTCTTCGTTATCACAATGGTATATTCTATGTTTCCACTTTTTCTGCCACATCAGGTAAAACGCATGTTTACAAAACAAAAAATATTGAAACAGGACCTTGGGAAGCATTTTCTTTTGAGCCTGTTCTTCATGACAACTCACTCTTTTTTGATGATGATGGCAAGGTATATATGCTTTATGGTGGTGGGACTATAAAACTGGTTGAATTGCTTCCAGATGCATCAGGAATAAAACCAAACGGTATAGAAAAAGTAATTATAGATAATGTCAACTTAGTTTTTGGNAAAGATGAAGTTGGAGGTTTNCCTGGTGAAGGCTGCCAAATACGNAAAATAAACGGAAAATATTACCTTTTCAATATTGCCTCNCCTAAAAGTCATTGGGCACGNACAGTAATTGTGCATAGAGCTGATAAAATTACAGGTCCTTATGAAGGTCGTGTNGTACTTCAAGACCAACATATTGCACAAGGTGGATTAATTGACACTCCAGACGGAAATTGGTATGCCATGCTTTTTGGAGACCGAGGAAGTGTTGGTAGAATTCCCTACTTAGTCCCTGTCAAATGGGAAAATGATTGGCCTATTTTGGGAACTAATGGTAAAGTACCTGAAAACCTAGATTTACCTGATAATTCAAATGGTATTTTTGGCATTGTAGCTTCTGATGAATTTGAACGAAAAGAAAATGATCCAAAACTTCCACTAGCATGGCAATGGAATCATAACCCTGATAACAAAAATTGGGCTATTCTTGAAAATCCGGGTAGATTACGTATTACAACAGGTCGTGTTGATAAAAATATATTATTCGCAAAAAACACACTTACACAACGTACGTTTGGTCCTAAATCTTCAGCCACAACCTTAGTGAATGTTAGTAAAATGAGAAATGGCGATGTTGCAGGTCTCATTGCCTTTCAAAACAAATTCGGTTACGTCGGTGTAAAGAAAGAAAATGATAAAATGTTCATTGTAATGACACAATCTAGATTGGGTTTTGAAGATGAAGATCAAAAACAAGGCATTAAAATGATAAACAAATTAAGTGAGTCATTTAAAGAGATAGAACAAATTCCTCTTCATCAAGAAAACGTATATTTTAAAATAGATTGCGATTTTGAAACTGATGAAGCCTATTTTTATTACAGTCTCGATAGTGAAAAGTGGCAAAAAATAGGCAACACTTTAAATATGGTATATACCTTTACCAAGCACTTTATGGGTTATCGCTTTGGGTTATTTAATTTCGCCACAGAAGAGGCTGGTGGTTATGTTGACTTTGATTATTATCGTGTAAATAAGATTGATTAAAAAGTAAAAACCTGAATTAGAAAAAAGTTCAGGCTAACATACCTAAAACAAATTTATTCAATAATATCAACTGTTCTACTTTTAATTTGAAAAAACACAGAAATGAAAAAAATATCACTCATTAAACTAGCTGGAATATTGCTTGTTACATTCGGGATTACGGATTTGGATTTCGATAATCTTTTGATAAGCACAAACTATAAAGCATATATCTCAATGATTATTGGACTCATCATAGTCATAATATCATTTTTTATGCCTCAAAAATTGAAAGACTGACTAAACTTACTTCACTATTATCCTGATTTCAGAATTCAATAACTAAAATATAACCAATCAAAATTTCCTCATCAAACTCCATTGCCAGTTAAAAGAACTTTTACTACATTAGTTCTATGACAGAGGAAGCTATAGAAAAAGAAAATAAAGCCATTGCGAAAGCTTACAAAGAATTACTAAAAGTAAGCTATCAAACCTTAACGGATGATGATAAAAAATTAATTCGTCATGCCTTTGATGTGGCTGTAGATGCACATAAAGATCAGCGTCGCAAATCTGGCGAAGCCTACATCTTTCATCCAATTGCTGTGGCTAAAATTGTAGCTCAAGAAATTGGTCTCGATGCAACCTCTATTGCAGCTGCGTTGCTTCATGATGTAGTAGAAGACAATCCAGATTACACCATCGCAGATATGGAACGCCTTTTTGGTGAAACCGTAGCGCGCATTGTCGATGGACTTACAAAAATTTCGTCCTTAAAAAAAGATATGGACGTCTCGCTACAAGCTGAGAATTTCCGTAAAATGCTTTTAACCCTTAATGAAGATGTTAGGGTTATCATTATAAAAATTGCCGACCGTTTGCACAACATGCAAACCATGGAATCTATGAGGGATGACAAACAAATTAAAATTGCTTCGGAAACCCTTTATATATACGCGCCTTTAGCACATAGAATTGGACTCTACAATATTAAAACCGAACTTGAAGATCTTGGCTTAAAATATACCGAACCTGAAGTTTACAATGACATTGCTGAGAAAATGCAAGAGAGCAAAGAAGAACAAGATGCTTACATTAAAGCATTCTCCAAAGTCATTGAAAATTCTTTAAATAAAGAAGGTCTTAATTATGAGATAAAAGGGAGACCAAAATCTATTTTCAGTATTCGTCGAAAAATGGTGAAGCAAGGAGTAAGCTTTGATGAAGTCTATGACAAATTTGCCATTAGGATTATTTACAGATCCGATTTGGAAAACGAAAAGTTTTTGGCTTGGAAAATCTATTCCATAGTTACCGACCACTTTACACCAAACCCTATCCGTCTTCGTGACTGGATTTCGTCACCTAAATCTACAGGTTACGAAGCACTTCACATTACAGTTGTTGGACCAAAAAGTCGTTGGGTAGAAGTACAAATACGTAGCGAACGCATGAACGAAATTGCTGAAAAGGGTTATGCTGCACACTACAAATACAAAAATGCTAACGAAAAAGAAGATAGTTTAGATCTTTGGATCAATAGACTACAAGAAGCTTTAGAAAACAATGAAGCCAATGCTGTAGATTTTGTTGAGCAGTTTAAGCTTAACCTTTACTCTAAAGAAATCTTTGTGTTTTCACCTAAAGGAGATTTAAAATCCCTTCCTAAAGGTGCTACTCCATTAGATTTTGCATTCAGTATTCATACCGAAGTTGGTATGAAAACACGTGGAGCAAAAGTGAACGGAAAATTAGTTCCTCTAAGTTATGAATTAGAAAGTGGTGATCGTGTTGAAATATTAACTTCAGATAATGCCAAACCTAATAGCAACTGGTTAGATTATGCCACTACAGCTAGAGCTCGTAGTAAAATTAAATCGGCCTTAAATGCCGACACCAAAGAGATTGCTGAAGAGGGCAAAGAAATATTAAGACGAAAGTTAAAGCAACTCAAAATAACACTCAATGAAAAGTCGGTTAATGAGTTAGTAAACTATTTTAAGTTAAGCACCTCATTAGATTTATTCTACAGAGTTGGTATTGGCACTATAGACAACACCAAGCTAAAAGCATTTGCATCTTCGCGAAGCAATGCTTTTGTGAGTTATATTAAAAATAAAATCTATAAGCCAGAAGCGCCAAAAGACATTCATAAAGAAGAAATTACTTCTAAATATGATATGTTGGTTTTTGGTAAGGAAGAAGAAAAACTCAACTATACCTTAGCCAATTGCTGTAACCCTATTCCTGGAGATAAAGTATTTGGTTTTTTAACTATTAATGATGGTATCAAAGTCCACAAAAAAAATTGTCCAAATGCCGTAAGTCTTCAATCTAATTACGCGTACAGAATTATGTCTGCCAAATGGATTGATTCTTCGCAAGAAGTTTATACTTCTCATATAGAATTGTCTGGTATTGATAATTTAGGATTAGTTAATGACATCACAAGTCTCATCTCACAAAACATGCACGTCAATATGAAAAGCATTAGTTTTTCTAGTGATGATGGTGTCTTTACAGGTAGAATAACCGTACAGGTAAAAAACCAAGCGATGTTAAAAAAATTAATAGACAATCTTAAAAAAATTAATGGTATCGATAAGGTTTCTAGAGTTTAAAAATTGTGTAAATTTGCACCTTAATTATGAATGCAACTACAGAAGAAAGTAATCAGGAAATTGTAAAACGTGTATTTACACAATTCCTTGAAGAAAAAGGACATAGAAAAACGCCTGAGCGCTATGCTATACTTCAAGAAATCTATGATAGTGAAGAGCATTTTGATATAGAATCACTTTACATCAAAATGAAAAACAAAAACTATCGTGTAAGTAGAGCTACGCTTTATAACACTATCGAATTGTTGTTAGAATGTGCTTTGGTACGTAAGCATCAGTTTGGACAAAGTCAGGCACATTACGAGAAATCCTATTTCGATAAAAATCATGATCATGTTATTTTAACTGATACTGGTGAGGTTATTGAATTCTGTGATCCTCGCATTCAATCCATAAAAAAAACCATTGAAGAGGTTTTTGATATTCAGATAACTAATCATTCATTATATTTTTACGGTAACCGTAAAAAGGACGACTAACTAATTTTTTACAATGGCAGTAGATTTACTACTAGGTTTACAATGGGGCGACGAAGGCAAAGGAAAAATTGTCGATGTATTCACCTCTAAATACGATATTATTGCACGCTTTCAAGGTGGCCCAAATGCTGGACATACTTTGGTTTTTAACGGCAAAAAGCATGTTTTACACACTATTCCTTCTGGGATATTTCATGATAACACAGTAAACCTTGTGGGTAACGGTGTGGTAATAGATCCTGTTATTTTCAAAAAGGAATTAGATAAATTAGATGAGCAAAATGTCGATTATAAAAAATCCCTTTGCATCTCAAGAAAAGCACATATCATTTTACCTACGCATCGCTTATTGGATGCTGCGAGTGAAGCTTCAAAAGGTAAAGCGAAAATTGGATCTACTTTAAAAGGTATTGGTCCAACATACATGGACAAAACTGGTAGAAATGGTATTAGAGTTGGTGATATTGAATTAGCCGATTGGAAAGAAAAATATAGAGCTTTAGCTGATAAGCATGAAGCAATGATTGAATTCTACAATGTAGATATTCAATATGATTTAAAAGAACTTGAAGCTGATTTCTTTGAAGCTATTGAGACTTTAAAATCTTTAAAATTTATCGATTCTGAAGAATTCATTCATCAGGCGCAAGCTTCTGGAAAATCAATTCTAGCTGAAGGCGCTCAAGGCTCTTTATTAGATATTGATTTCGGAACCTATCCTTTTGTAACCTCATCAAACACAACTGCCGCTGGTGCTTGTACTGGTTTAGGTGTTGCACCAAACCAAATTGGTGAAGTTTTCGGAATTTTCAAAGCTTACACTACACGTGTTGGTTCTGGGCCTTTCCCAACAGAACTTTTTGATGAAGATGGAGAAACTATGGCTAGAGTTGGTAACGAGTTTGGTGCTACAACTGGTCGTCCAAGACGTTGCGGATGGTTAGATTTAGTGGCATTACGTTATGCTTGTCAAGTTAATGGTGTTACGCAATTAATTATGATGAAAGGTGATGTTTTATCTGGTTTTGATACTCTAAAAGTTTGTACAGCTTACAAATACAAAGGTGAAACTATCACACACTTACCATATAACATAGAAGAGGAAAATGTAACCCCTATTTACTCAGAAGTAAAAGGTTGGGCTGCAGACTTAACAGGAATGACAGAAGCTTCGCAATTACCTAAAGAGCTTAATGACTATGTTGAGTTTTTAGAAAAAGAGCTTAATATTCCTATTACTATTGTTTCTGTGGGACCAGATCGTAAACAAACTATTGTTAGAAAGACAGTTTAGATTTTCAATCAAGATTCTGTTAAAAAAACTGTTAACTCATACTAAAGCAAATCTATAAGTGTTACTTTACAAAAAACATATTGCTTTGAATAGTTTTAAGAATCTTCTTTTTCTACTTGGTTTTATCGCAGCTTTTTCTGTTTCAGCTCAAGAAAAACAACGTATTACAGTTGAATATGCTGGCACGTTTTATTCAGACCCAGAAATAGAAGATGGCGCTAAAGTTTTTCTTAGAGATAAATCTCAACAAGTTCACTTTGTTCACAAAGGAGCCGATGTATTTTGTGATAAAGCAATTTATTACGAAGATCAGGATTATTTAGAAGCCTTTAGTAATGTAAGTATGAAACAAGGCGACTCTATTAATATGGTCGCCAAATATGTAGAATACAGTGGAAAAACGCAGCTCGCATTCGCGAGAGGTGATGTTGTTTTAACGGAACCACAATCGGTTTTAACAACTGACAAACTCTATTACGATAGAAATCGTCAACTTGCGTACTACGACACTAAAGGTAAAGTAGTTAGAGACTCGTCAGGTACAATAACGAGTCAGATAGGTCGCTACTATATGAATGCCCAAAAGTATCAATTTACTCAAGATGTAGTTCTTGTTAATCCTGAATATACTTTAAATACGGATCGTTTAGACTTTTTTACAGAAAACGGACACGCTTACCTTTTTGGACCTTCAACAATTGTGGGCGAAACTAGTAAAGTCTACTGCGAACGTGGTTTTTACGACACCAATAATGATATAGGTCATTTTCAAAGAAATGCCAAAATAGACTACGATAATAGAACTGTTGAAGGTGATAGCCTATATTTTGATAGAAACAAAAGTTTTGCTTCAGCAACAAATAACATAACGGTTACAGATACTATTAACAATAGTATCGTTCGTGGGCATTATGCCGAAGTTTGGCGTGAAAGAGATTCTGTTTTTATAACCAAGCGTGCTTTAGCGATTACAGTACAAGAAAATGATTCCGTTTACATGCATGCGGACACTTTAATGGTTACTGGAAAAGCTGAAAACCGTATTACACGTGGCTATTATAATGCTAGAATATACAAAAGTGATTTAGCCGGAAAAGCCGATTCCATTCACGTTGACCATAAATCAGGCCTAACACAAATGCTTAACCTCGCACGTTTTGGTTCATCCGATGCTTTTGCTCTAGCAAGAAAACCAGTGCTTTGGAATTTAGGTAATCAAATGACAGGTGATACCATTCACCTACTCTCGAATACAGAAACCGAAAAACTAGACTCCTTAAAGGTATTCAACAATGCATTTTTAGTGAGTAAAGACACCTTAAGCGAAGATGGGTACGATCAAATCAAAGGACAACGTCTTATAGGTTTGTTTAGAGATAATGAACTATACAATGTTGACATTATCAAAAATGCAGAAACTATTCGTTATTTAAGAAATGATAAAAATGAGCTTATAGGAATCCAAAAATCAAAATCAGGAAGTATCAATATTCAAATTGTTGAAAGTGCCATCGAAGAAGTTCGTTTTATAAATCAAATTGATGGTTACATATATCCTGAAGCAGATTTTCCAAAAAGCGGAAGACGACTTAGAGGTTTTGATTGGCGTGGCGAAGAACGACTGCTGTCTATTGAAGATTTATTTAAAGACGATCCTCCTTTAGATCTTCCAAAAATTCAAGGTTTGGAAGACTATGTTCCTCCTGAAGAATTTATTGACGATGCCGTTACTGAACGTATTGAAGAGGCTGGAAAAGAAACACCAAACAAACCTAATAAAGCCGCTAGGAATTTACCAGAAAAGGAAAAAAATAAACCGTTACAACCTGGCGTAAAAAAGCCTCAAAAAGCTTTTCAAACAAAGACTTTAAAAGTAGATAGTAGCTCTGTAAAAAAAGAAGAATAGCGTAAAATGTTAAGTGACTTTTTTAAATACCAAGCACAGACTTCTCCTCATCCTTTAGCTATGGAAGTTAGCCATGCCAAAGGAAGCTATATCTATGATAAAAACGGTAAAGGTTATCTTGATTTTGTTGCAGGTGTTTCTGCGTGCAGTTTGGGACACTGTCATCCTAAAGTTATTGAAGTCGTTAAATCTCAACTAGACAAGTATCTACATGTTATGGTTTATGGCGAATATGCTCAAAAACCAGCTGTTGAGCTTTCAAAGTTTATTGCAGAGCATTTACCTGAACCTTTAGACACCACATATTTAGTCAATTCCGGAACTGAAGCTATTGAAGGTAGTTTAAAATTAGCACGACGCTATACGGGAAGATCCGAAATTATTGCGGCTAAAAATTGCTATCATGGCAATACAATGGGATCACTGAGTTTAATGGATTATGAAGAACGCAAAAAACCTTTCCTCCCACTGATACCTGATGTAAAGCACATTCAATTCAATGATGAAGCTGATCTTTCTCAAATTACGGAAAATACAGCTGCTGTGATATTAGAAACTATTCAAGGAGGAGCAGGCTTTATTCAACCCACAAATGATTATTTGCAAAAAGTCCAAAAGCGCTGTAATGAAGTTGGTGCTGTTTTTATCTTGGATGAAATTCAACCTGGTATAGGACGAACAGGTAAACTCTTTGGTTTTGAAAATTATAACTGCCAACCAGATATCGTTGTCACAGGAAAAGGTCTTGGAGGCGGTTTGCCTATTGGTGCATTTACAGCTTCTAAAGAGATGATGTACACATTAAGTGACAATCCTAAAATGGGACACATTACAACGTTTGGTGGAAATCCTGTTATAGCTGCTGCTGCTTTAGCGACATTAAAGGAAGTAACATCCTCTAATCTAATGACTGAAGTTTTAGAAAAAGAAAAATTGGTAAGACAACATCTTCAGCATAAACATATTAAAGACATACGAGGCAAAGGATTAATGTTGGCTGCAATAACAGAACATGCTGACATAACAAACCAAGTTATATTAAAAAGTCAAGAAGAAGGTTTAATTCTTTTTTGGCTACTTTTTGAACCAAAAGCTATCAGAATTACCCCTCCTTTAACAATTTCTAACGAAGAACTTATTAAAGGTTGTAAGATAATCACTTCTATTTTAGATTCTGTACAGCTAACCTAAACACATTTCAATTCACTGAATATCAGCTTAAAATTAATTTCAATTGAAGTTTTATTTCAATGTTAATTAATTTGTTAAAAACATTCAAGCAAAAATCTACAATGAACAATTGATAACAGTAAATTTATTCATGTGAATCATTAATCCGCTTATGCAATATAGTCACGACGACGAAAATTTATCTCTCACAAGGTTTGAATCGATGTTAAAAACAAACGATATTTTGTTCTTCGATTCTGACGAATTTGAAAACATCATCCATCACTATCTTGAAAATGGAAAAATGGCTTTAGCTAAAAGAGCTATTAAATTAGGTTTAGAACAACATCCTACTTCCATTAACCTAAGACTATTCAAAGTAGAGATTTTGGTGATTGAGAATAAATTTGCACAAGCCAATGAGATTTTAGAAATGCTTCACACATTAGAACCTAACAATGAAGAAATCTTCATTCAGAAAGCTAATGTTTTATCTAAACAAGATCATCACCAAGAAGCTATACAAACACTACTTATTGCTATTGGTATGTCTGGTACACCAGAAGACGATGCCGATTTGTATGCTTTGGTCGGAATGGAATATTTGTTTTTAGATGAGTTTGAAAATGCCCTCATTTACTTTAAAAAATGTTTAGAAACTGATACTTCAGACTATTCTGCACTTCATAATATTGTGTATTGTTATGATTTCTTAAACAAAAATGATGAAGCTATCAGCTACCTCAATGAGTTTTTAGATTCTAACCCTTATTGCGAAGTCGCTTGGCATCAATTAGGCCGTCAATATTTTACCCTAAAAGAATACGCTAAAGCCAATGCTGCTTTTGAATTTGCTATTATATCAGACGATACTTTTGTAGGAGCATATATTGAAAAAGGTAAAGTTTTAGAAAAGCTGAAGCATTATGAAGATGCTATAGAAAACTACAAAATTACCCTTGCTTTAGAAGACCCAACCTCTTTTGCACTTTTACGCATCGGTCATTGTTATGATAAACTTGGTTTAGAAGAGTTGGCAATTCAATTCTTTAGAAAAACAGTTGATGAAGATCCTCTTTTAGATAAAGGGTGGATTGCAATAACTAAGTTTTACATGAAGCGTTTAAACTATCAAAAAGCACTTTATTATATCAATAAAGCTGTAAATATTGATGGTGAAAATGTGTTATATTGGAAACTTTATGCAACGATCAACAAGCGATTAAATTTTCTAGAAGAAGCCGAACGTGGTTATAAACGTTCTTTGGAATTGGGTAACTATGAATTAGAAACTTGGATAGACAGATCTGATATCTTAACTAGTTTAGGAGAATACCAAGGAGCTATTTTTAATTTAATTCAAGCAGCTGAGTTTTATCCTGAAAATGCTGAAATAGAATACCGTTTGGCAGGTTTATATTTTACAACACACCAACAAGAAGAAGGTCGTTTTCATCTTAAAAATGCTACAAAACTGAATATTGATTACAGTTTTATAATTTCTGAGTTGTTCCCAAACCTAAATAACAAGCCTATGGTTAAGGCTATTATTTCTGAATCCAAAAGAACTTCCAACTAAAAAATGCATACCTTAGCAGTTCATTTTTTAGAACGAATGCAAAGACGATTTTTTGACTATTTAATCATAAGCCTTAAAGGTATTGCCATGGGCGCAGCCGACGTTGTACCTGGTGTTTCTGGTGGAACTATTGCTTTTATTTCTGGTATTTACGAAGAACTTATTGAGAGTATTGACAAAATTAGCCTAGAGGTTTTTAAAGTTTGGAAAACGCAAGGTTTTAAATCTGCTTGGAAATCTATTAACGGTAATTTTTTACTAGCCCTTTTTTCAGGTATTGCCATTAGTATTTTATCATTAGCAAAGTTAATTAAATGGCTTCTCCATAACGAACCTATCTTACTTTGGTCATTTTTCTTCGGATTGGTTTTAGCTAGTATTTTATATATCGCAAAGCAAATTGAAGGCTGGTCTGTAAAAATCATCTTAGCCATTATTGCTACATCTATACTTTCATATTACATCACTTTAGCAGAGCCTTTTGCGTCACCAGAAAGCCCTTTTTATTTATTGTTTTGTGGATTTATAGCCATTATAGCGATGATACTACCTGGTGTTTCTGGAGCTTTTATCTTATTGATACTTGGAGCTTATCAAACAGCTATTGATACTGTTAATGATTTAAGGGATGGCTTACTTCAAGGTAATATGGAACTTTTTAAAGATGCTCTTTTAAAATTCTTTCTATTAGCCATTGGTGCTGTTGTAGGTATAAAAGTATTCTCAAAAGCTTTGAACTGGATGTTCAAACATCAAAAAAACTTGACTTTAGCTATTCTAACTGGTTTTATGATTGGCTCATTAAATAAAATATGGCCATGGAAAGAAGTGCTTAAAACCCGCATAAATTCTGAAGGAGAAGAAGTCACACTTCTCGATAAAAGCATACTTCCATCTTCATATGATGGCGACAACCAACTTATAATGGCTATTATTTTTATTGTCATCGGTTTTGCTACAATTCTGATTTTAGAAAGCTTAGGAAAAAACAAAACTAAAGCCTAATGCAAAGTACCAGAACCCTTAAAGATCGTATTTTCTTGGTCATTAAAGGTCTGGCTATGGGAGCTGCTAACAAAGTTCCTGGTGTTTCTGGTGGTGTTGTAGCTTTTGTTGCTGGTTTTTACGAAGAGTTTATTTATTCTTTACAACGGGTAAATAACAAAGCTTTTAAACTGTTGTTTAATGGCAGATTTAAAAGTTTCTACCGCTATATTAATGGTAAATTCCTAAGCCTTTTATTTCTAGGCATGATAGTAAGTTATTTTAGTATTTCAAAAGTACTAGACTATCTTATTGTTAACTATCAACTCTATGTTTGGAGTACTTTCTTTGGTATGATCTTAGGATCTATCTATTACATCAATAAAGATTTTAAACAATGGAACCAAAAAACAATAACGGCCTTAATTTTAGGTGCAGCTGTTGGTATAAGCATTAGTTTTTTGGATCCTGCAACTGAAAATGACAACCTCTTCTTTGTTTTTTTCTGCGGCATTATAAGTGTTTCTGGCATGACGCTTCCTGGTTTTTCAGGATCTTTCATTCTTATTTTATTGGGCAACTACGTCTTACTTTTGGTAGATTCTGTAAATGCACTTTATGATACCTTATTCGATATTATTAGTGGAGATTTTAGCTTTTGGCAAGACCAAGCCAGAATGCGAATGCTAAAAGTACTTGGTGTATTTACATTAGGTTCCGTTACAGGCTTAGTAACCTTCTCTCATATTCTAAATTACATTCTACACCACTACAAAAATATAACCTTAGCAACCATCGTTGGCTTCATTATCGGTTCGCTTGGAGTGGTATGGCCTTGGAAGGAAACTATCTACAAAACAAATTCTGAAGGTGCTTTTATTTTGGATTCCACTGGCGAACAAGTTATTGCAAATTACCAACGATTTTTACCCGAACTTAATACCCAAACATACATTGCAATTGCTTATATTGTCCTTGGAATCTTTATAATTTTAGGACTAGAATGGTATGGGCAAAGGACTAGACAAGTTAAAAACAAGTAAGTACGGATTAGTTGGTAGAAATATCTCTTACTCTTTTTCTAGAGCCTATTTTGCAGAAAAATTCAAGTCAGAAAATTTGCCTCATAGTTATGTTAACTTTGATTTAAAATCGATACACGAACTAGATGACATCATAAAAAACAATCCAGATCTAAAAGGCCTTAACGTTACTATTCCTTACAAAGAAGATGTTATTCCTTTATTAGATGATCTTAATAAACGTGCTAGAAAAATTGGTGCCGTTAATACGATTAAAATTACACGCTTTCAAAAACTCATCGGTTATAACACCGATTATTATGGTTTTAAAAACTCATTAAAACCTCATTTAAAAAAACATCATAAAAGTGCATTAATTCTAGGAACTGGTGGCGCTTCAAAAGCTATAGCTCATGCTTTAAAAAAGCTGAAGATTGATTTTGATTATGTTTCTAGAACCGAAAAAAAAGACTCCAAATTTTTATATACAGACCTTACACAAGAAATTATTGCCTCCTATTCAATTATAATTAACTGCACTCCAATTGGCACATTCCCTAAAGTAAATGAATGCCCTGACATTCCTTATGATGGTATTTCGGACAAACATATTCTTTATGATCTTATTTATAATCCTGAGCAAACCAAGTTTTTAAGCTGTGGAGATCTCAAAGGAGCTGTTACAATAAACGGATTGGAAATGCTAAAGCTTCAGGCTGAAAAATCCTGGGAAATCTGGAATAAGTAAGCCATTCCTTACATATTTGCCAAATTATCAAAATGCTTTGTATTTCAAACGCTTGTTAGTATCTTTAACTTCTAATAAATACATTGACATATGTCTGAGCACGATAACCTGCAAAATGCAGATGGAAAAAAAGAAGTAGAATCTACAGAAGCTACTCCAATACAAGAACCAACATCTAAAGTTGAAGAAAACACAGAGACAACTTCTAACGAAACCAAAGAAGTTGAAACTACTGATGCACAAGAAGCAACACAGAAAAATGAAAATCATGTGGATGAGATTGATGCTTCAAATGCTGAGGATGCAGAAGATGAATCTAATAGTGAACGTCACCAGCTAGAGGATAAAGATTACCATGCTATGACAATGAATCAGCTGGTAACCGAACTCAATAATCTACTGAGACGTCATAAAATTCAGACCATTTCAAAACATGTCAATGAAATAAAAGCTGAGTTTAACGCTAAATTTGGTGAACTTTTAGAGCAGAAAAAAGAAGAATTTATTGAGGATGGTGGTAATGAAATAGACTTCTATTACACCAATGATGAAAAAAAACTTTTCAATTCGCTTTACAAAGAATATAAACAATCTATAAGCGCTTACTATAAAGACCGTGAACAATCGCTCAAACAAAATCTAGAAAACAGATTAGCTATTATAGAAGAAATAAAAGGCTTGCTCAATGTTGAAGAAAACATGGGCACCACTTACAAAACCTTTAAAGAACTTCAGGAAAAATGGAGAAATGCTGGCCCTATTCCTAGAGACAAATACAATAATGCTTGGAACTCTTACCACCATCATGTAGAAAATTTCTATGATTTCTTACATCTTAATAATGATTTAAGAGATATGGACTTTAAGCACAACTATGAGCAAAAGTTAAAAATCATAGAACGTGCCGAGGAATTAGCTGCAGACGATAATGTAAACCGTGCTTTTAGAGAGCTACAGGTTCTTCACAAAATGTGGAAAGAAGAACTTGGACCTGTTGGTAAAGAACATAGAGAAGAAATTTGGGAGCGTTTTAGTAATGCTACAAAAACTATTCATGATAAGCGACAAGCTTACTATGCTGACTTGGATAAAGCTTACGAGAAAAATCTAGAAAGAAAAGAGGAAATTATTGCCAACATACAAGCAGTAGGCGAAGAGCAAATTAATTCTCATGGTGCTTGGCAAAAGAAAATTAAAGAAGTTGAAGCATTAAGAGAAGCTTTTTTCAACGCAGGAAAAGTGCCAATCAAAGTCAATGAAGCAACATGGGCAAAGTTTAAGGATGCAGTTCGAAGTTTTAACCGTGGAAAAAATAAATTCTACAAAGACTTAAAGAAAGAACAGTACGAAAATCTTCAGAAAAAGAGAGATTTAATAAAAATTGCTGAAGACAATATGGAAAGTGACGATTTTGAAACNATCACTCNATTGATGAAGAAAATTCAGAGTGATTGGAAAAAAATCGGTCATGTACCAAGACGTGATAGCGATAAAATCTGGAAGCAATTTAAGAAAGCTTGTAATCATTATTTTGACAGAATGCATGCGCAGCGTAAAGCTGAAAACCAACATTTATACGATGCTTTTGACAAAAAAGTAAAACTTCTTGATGAACTTAAGGAGTTAAAACTATCAGACGATACTAAAACCAATGTAGAAACCCTAAAAGCAAAAATTGCGGAATGGAAAGAAATTGGTTATGTACCTCAAAATAAACGTTACATAGACGGAAAGTTTTATAAAGCTATTGATGATGCCTTCGATAAATTAAAGATGGACAAGTCTAAATTAGAGATGGTGAAATTTGAAAGTAAAATTGAAAACTTCTCTAGCGATGACAACGACACTAGACTACTAGATAACGAGCAAAACTTCATCAGAAAACGTATTAGTGAGATAAAGGCTGAAATTAACCAACTTGAAAACAATTTACAGTTTTTCTCTAATGTAGATTCTGACAATCCTTTGGTAAAAGACGTTCATAAAAACATTGACAAGCATAAAAAAGANCTTGANACNTGGAAGAAAAANTTATCTAAGGTTAGNGATATGTATGATGAGTAGATGGTTGTTTTCAATCCAAAATTGGACATCACCCTTATTTATTTAGATAATTAAAATAAATATAGAGCAGTTAAAATCTAATAAAGATGATATTAACCAAAAATGATTTTAAAAGTCCTCATATATGTGTTTTATATGCCGTATTTATTGCCCTGTCCATTTGTCTTTTAATATATTCGCTCAACACAAATAAAAGAGATTACTTATTAATTTCATTAGGAATCCTCATATTCTTGGGAGTTCTATTTTTAATTGGTTTTACAAACAGAATAAAAATTGAGCACAAAGGAATAACTCAAAGTTCATTATCTAAAGATTATCTCTTAAATTGGAAAGATATTAAAACAGTAGGTGTTTATAGAATTAACAGGTTTGGTGTCGAAATCATCGAACCTAAAAAATATGACAGCTTTAGCCTTTTGGGACAAAATTTTATATACGTTTCTGATAAACCTAATCATAAACCTAGAATTAACGAGAAGACATCACGTGGTTTTATTCATTTTCATTACAGAAAAGAAGCTTGGGAGGAAATTGAAAAATATTTCGATAAAAACTAAAACTACATACATTAAAAAAAAGCTTGGTGCTCTAAAAATCAAAACCCACCTGTTGTCCACAGATGGGTTATGCCCTAACTAAACTAAATTAACCTTAATTACAACCGCTTAAATAATAATTAAGATTCCTACTAAGAATATAAAAGCTTTTGAACTTTTATATACTCTATTTACGTAGGTAAATTCTGTTTGGATGTTTTGGATTTGTTTTTATGATTTTTTTAACATTATGAGCTTTAGAAGCAAGTTCAAAATGTAAAAAATGTAGTCTAAAGTGACTTAGCTTCTTCCCAAAATGTATCCATTTCAGCAAGCGACATATCTTTTAAAGATTTCCCTAAATCCTTAGCTTTTCCTTCTAAATACTGAAAACGCTTTATGAATTTTTTGTTGGTACGCTCTAGAGCATTTTCAGGATTTACTTTAAGAAAACGTGCATAGTTAATCATTGAAAAAAGTACATCACCAAATTCACTTTCAATAGTATCTTGGTTACCGTTTGCTATTTCTGCTTTTAATTCAGCTAGCTCCTCTTCTACTTTTTCAAAAACTTGTTCTGGTTGTTCCCAATCAAAACCAACACCTGCAACTTTATCTTGTATACGGTTAGCTTTTACCATAGCTGGCAGACTTTTAGGCACTCCTTCTAGCACACTCTTTTTACCTTCCTTAAGCTTAAGCTGTTCCCAATTCCGCTTTACATCTTCTTCATTCTCTACCTTTACATCTCCATAAATATGAGGATGGCGCTCTACAAGTTTATCGCAAATACTATTACAAACATCTGCAATATCAAAGTCTTTGGTTTCACTTCCAATCTTAGAATAGAAAACTATATGCAATAAAACATCACCCAACTCCTTTTTAACCTCATCAAGGTCGTTATCCAAGATAGCATCGCCAAGTTCGTAAACTTCTTCAATGGTAAGATGGCGTAACGATTCCATAGTCTGTTTTTTATCCCAAGGACATTGCTCTCGCAACTCGTCCATGATAATCAACAAACGTTCAAAGGCTTTTAATTGAGCGGCTTTGTCTGACATGTTATTCTTCTTCGTCAGAAGTTTTAGCAGTTTCTTCTTCAGCTTCCAATGAATCTAAAAGATTATTCTTTTGAAGAATATTGTACCACTGAATAACTTTCTTTATATCCGAAGCATAAACTCTATCTTCATCATACTCTGGTAAAACTTCAAAGAAAAATTCTTCAAGTTTTATTTTACTGTCTTTATGACTTATTGATGTTTGCTCGCCATTTTCTTTCTCTTTAATATTTTTAAGAACTTCTCTTAAAGGTACCTCCTCAGTTAAAGTGTAAATAGCTATTTCACTAAGTATACTAATATTGCTGTGCGTACCAACAGTGATACGTTTTTGATCTATTAAAGATTCTACAACAGCACCTGTTCTGGTCTGTGTTACGATTTGGTATAATCCTGGTTTTCCAGAAATTGATAAAATTTTATCTAAACTCATAAATTCTTTATTAGCGCTTTTTGCTCATAGCAGGAAAACGCATTTTATAGTCAATTCTTATTTTTCCTTTTGAAATATTGGTTAGTTTACCTTTAATTAATCGCTTTTTAAAAGACGATAATTTATCCGTAAACAGTATACCTTCAATATGATCGTACTCATGTTGAATAACTCTAGCAATTAAGCCATCATACTCTTCAACATGGGTATCAAAATTCTCATCTTGGTATTGAATTTTAATTTTTGGCTTTCTAAAAACATCTTCCCTAACATCAGGTATGCTTAAACAACCTTCGTTAAAAGCCCACTCATCACCTTCTTCCTCTAAAATCTGAGCGTTGATAAAGGTTTTTTTAAAATCCTTCATCTGCTTTTTTTCTTTTTCAGAAAGATCCTCATCTTCAGCAAATGGAGACGTATCTACCATAAACATACGAATTGGCAAACCTACCTGTGGTGCCGCCAAACCTACACCGAATGCTCCATACATGGTTTCGTACATGTTTTCAATAAGTTCGTTAAGCTTAGGGTAATCTTTATCAATATCCTTAGCTTGTTTCTTTAAAACAGCATCGCCATAGGCAACGATTGGTAAAATCATAATTCGTTAATTTTCGGGTGCAAAAGTACAATTCTTATTTAAGATTGAGAAGCCAAATAACTCTGTAAAATCAAAGTGGCACTAATTTCGTCTACCAGTGCTTTATTTTGTCTTTGTTTTTTCTTCAATCCACTATCTATCATGGTCTGAAATGCCATTTTTGAAGTAAAACGTTCATCAACACGTTCTACCGGAATCGATGGTATTTCCTTATTCAATTTTTCTAAAAACTTTTGAATAAATGCTTCACTTTCAGAAACGGTGTTATCCATTTGCTTAGGTTCACCTACTACAAACTTTTCAACGTTTTCTGTTGAAATATAATTTTTTAAAAACGGTAAAAGTTCATTGGTATTTACTGTTGTTAGTCCTGAAGCAATGATCTGCATTTCGTCTGTAACAGCAATTCCTGTTCGTTTTGTACCGTAATCAATGGCTAAAATTCTTCCCATAGACTACAAAGATACGTTGAAGTTATGTAATGAAAAAAACGCTTCTCAATGACAAGAAGCGTTTTTCTGAAATTAGCTATTAATTAAGTTCTGAATTTATTACCCTCTAACTTAATAAAATCAGTTATTAATCTATTTTAAGACACCTTATATTCTGTAGGGTCACATTTTCTTTTAAGAAACTCCTCAAAAAATGGGGTGAGGAGTTTTCGGAATTAGCTATTAATTAAATTCTCGGACGTATTTATTTAGATAAATCATCCTTCTTTTAATTATAATTTAGACACTTCTAATTTTAATAGGTCACATTTTTTTTGAAAAGAATTTTAGCTTCAGTTATTATAGAGGTATCTTTGACATTTAAATGCAAATAACAGATGGAACAAGTAAAAACAATTATAGAAAATGCTTGGGAAGACCGTTCTCAACTAAAAAATAAAGTTACCATAGATGCTATAAGAAGCGTCATAGAGCTTATTGATGCAGGAACACTTAGAGTTGCCGAACCAACAGAAAATGGTTGGCAAGTTAATGAGTGGGTAAAAAAAGCTGTGGTGCTTTATTTCCCTATTCAGCAAATGGAAACTATGGAAGTTGGTATTTTTGAATACCATGATAAAATTCCACTGAAGCGTAATTACGCCGAAAAAGGGATTAGAGTTGTTCCGCATGCTGTAGCTAGACATGGAGCTTACATTTCTTCTGGGACTATTCTTATGCCAAGTTACGTAAATATTGGTGCTTATGTTGATGAAGGTACTATGGTAGACACTTGGGCAACGGTTGGTAGTTGTGCTCAGATTGGTAAGAATGTTCATCTTTCTGGAGGTGTTGGTATTGGCGGAGTTTTAGAGCCTTTACAAGCTGCACCTGTAATAATAGAAGATGGCGCTTTTATTGGTAGTCGTTGTATTGTTGTAGAAGGTGTTCGTGTAGAAAAAGAAGCTGTATTAGGAGCAAATGTAGTACTGACTATGAGTACTAAAATAATTGATGTTACAGGAGATGAACCTGTTGAAACAAAAGGAGTTGTTCCTGCACGTTCGGTTGTAATTCCTGGAAGTTACACTAAGAAATTTGCTGCTGGCGAATATCAAGTACCTTGCGCTTTGATTATTGGAAAACGTAAAGAAAGTACAGATAAAAAGACATCGCTTAATGATGCTTTACGTGAATATGATGTAGCGGTCTAATCTAAATACTACAAAAACATATATAAAACCAAATTCCTTATTTGAATACTTCTTTTTTGGAATTTGGTTTTTATTATTTGTAATTTGAATTTTCAAGATGAAAATTTTAATCATACAACAAAAAATGATTGGTGATGTTTTAGCTACAAGCATTTTGTTTGAAGCTATAAAAAACATTTATCCAAATTCGGAATTACACTATGTAATTAATTCGCACACATATCCTGTTGTAGAAAACAATCCTTTTATTGATAAGTTTCATTTTTTTACTCCTGAACATGAAAAAAGTAAAAGGAAACTTTTCACTGTTTCTGTGAATGGTTGCAACTACATTGCCTGTTTTTTTATCGTTCTTTTTGAAAACTTTTCCAATATACCAAATTTTTTTTTAGATGATGAAAATCCTCTTACAAAAATTCAAAGTGAGTTTTATAATGATGTTAAATTCCCTAATTATGATAATATAGATACTTTCGCAACCCTCATAGATAAAGCAGAAAAATCAA
>PAJL01000051.1 GCA_002706045.1 Flavobacteriaceae bacterium | reverse complement strand
ATTAAACTTTTAGATTGGTTATTCACCAACTGAGAATACTCTTTATATGTTGTAGCCTTATTTGTTCTTACAGCTTCTTGAAGTTTGGCAACGGTTAACGGATTAAACATGTGCTTTTCTTGCCCTCTTCTCCATCTATAATCTCCACCAATTTCAATGTCAGCTTGGTCATCATTGGGCTGAAAAGCTTTTCTGTGACGTTTTACAATTTCCTGTTCTATTTCCCTTAAACCAATACCTTGAATTCGGGTTGGAGTATTTGGGAAATATTTATCTACGGTCTGTGTATTAATACCGATACATTCAAACAATTGCGAACCACGATAAGAATTTAAAGTAGAAATTCCAATCTTATTCATCACCTTAAGAATACCCTTACCAATAGCTTTATTATAATTTTTAATAGCTTCTAAATATTCCAACTTAGAAATTTCACCTGCATCAACTTGCTCTTGAACAATTTCATTAACGATGTACGGATTGATAGCACTTGCACCAAATCCAAACAATAAAGCGAAATGATGCACTTCACGTGGTTCTGCAGATTCAATAATTAAACTAATTTTTGATCGTTTTTTTAGTTTATGTAACGCATGATTCACATAAGAACAAGCCAAAAGTGCTGGAATCGGAGCGTGGTTTTCATCGACATAACGGTCCGAAAGAATAATAATATTTGCACCATTATCAATAGCCTTTGATGCCTTAGACATAAGATTTTCTAAAGCTACTTCAAGTTCATTTAATCCTCTATTAACTTCGTATAGAATTGAAATGGATTCAACTTTAAAGTTAGGATTAGTATCATAATTTCTGATTTTATCTAAATCGTGTTTTGAAATTACTGGATTTTGAATTTTTAGTTTTTTACAGTGATCAGGACTTATGTCAAACAAATTAACATCGCTACCAAGTGTTAAACTGATATCCGTAATCAATTCCTCACGAATACCATCTAAAGGCGGATTGGTAACTTGAGCAAATATTTGCTTGAAATAGTTATAAACCAACTGTGGACGTTCTGACAAAACAGCTATAGGAGTGTCACTTCCCATAGAACCTATAGGCTCCTTACCATTTTGAGCCATTGGTTTTATAATGGTATTTAAATCTTCTCTGGTATAACCAAAAACTATTTTTCGTTTTTTTAGCTCAATTTCATCATATTTAATCGGACCACGTTTAGCAGAAATACTTCTTAAATGCACTAAATTATCATTCAGCCACTTTCTGTATGGATGCTTTGCTGCAATTTCCTCTTTTATTTCTTCATCGTTAACGATTCGGCCTTCATTCATATTAACCAAAAACATTTTGCCTGGCTCTAAACGTCCGTGAAAACTTACATTTTCTGGTTTAATATCTACAACGCCTGTCTCTGAAGACATCACCACATTTCCGTTTTTGGTAACCGTATATCGAGATGGTCTTAGACCGTTTCTATCTAATACAGCTCCAATATAATTTCCATCTGTAAAAGGAATTGAAGCTGGTCCATCCCAAGGTTCCATAAGGCATGAATTATATTCGTAAAACGCCTTCTTAGCATCAGACATATCAGGATTTTTCTCCCAAGCTTCTGGTACTAACATCATCATAACTTCTGGTAACGAACGCCCTGTCATAAGTAACAACTCTACCACCATATCTAAGGTTGCCGAATCTGATTTCCCTCTTAAAATCGTTGGAATAATCTTTTTGATATCGTCACCAAATAGTGGACTCTCCATTATCTCCTCTCGTGAAAACATACGCGACACATTTCCTCTCAACGTGTTTATTTCCCCATTATGACAGATATATCTAAAAGGTTGCGCCAAATCCCAAGTTGGAAAAGTATTAGTAGAAAAACGTTGATGCACAAGTGCTAGTCTGGTATCCAAATCCGCATCAAATAAATCTAAATAGTATTCATTAATGTGTTCTGGCTTTAATAAACCTTTGAAGATTATAATTTTAGTAGATAGACTCGGCACATAAAAAAATTGTGATTCAGATAATTTAGAATCATATATAGTATGCTCAGCTATTTTTCTAGCAGCATATAGTTTTAGCTTGAAATCAAAATCAGATTGATTATCATCAGATTTTCTAATGAAAATTTGCTTAACAAATGGCTCTGTAGTTTTTGCAATTCTACCTAACACCTCACTATTTACAGGAACATCTCTCCAACCTAAAAGTTTTAAACCTTGCTTTTCAATTTCAGATTCAAAAACATTGATACAAAACTCCCTTTGATTCCTCTTCCTTGGCAGAAAGACATTACTAACGGCATAATCACCTGGCTCTGGCAATTTAAAATCACAAGACTTTTCAAAGAACTTATGAGGAATATCAATTAAAATTCCCGCACCATCTCCCGTTACACCATCTGCGCTTACCGCACCACGATGTTCTAACTTTTCAAGGATTTCTAACGCTTTATGTATAATATCATTAGAACGTTTTCCTGTTAAACTACATATAAATCCTGCGCCACAATTATCGTGCTCAAATTCTGGCAGATAAAGTCCTTGTTTCTTTAGCATCATCACTTATTTTTTGCTCTAAATTAAACCTGAGTGATTAACTAAGATAGGTGCTAATTTTTGATTTTGAAAAAAGTCAATTCACTTTTCATAAAATATCTAATAAGATGCCTTAGCAATAAAAAATTGCTAATAATTACAGGAAATAATGCAGAAATCACAACGACAAGACACACAAAGCTTAACCCAAAAAGCTATTAATTTTAAAATAAACACACTTAAATGATATAAATAATGTATTTTTTGTGTTAAAAAAATATAACAAACATAAAACCGTGTTGATTATTCAAAAAAACAACTTAAAAACAAATTACCCTAGAATTTTACAGGGTTGAAATTCAAAATTTCATAAAAATACACATATTAACCCCGTTTTTTTTAGGGCTAAAAATAAAATATATAAATTTGAACCTTAATTATAATACAAACTCTATTTTATCAACCTAGCCAGACAAAAAAAAATTACAATTATCACCAAAATCATGAAAAAAATTGAAGCTATTATTAGAAAATCTAAATTCTCCGCTGTGAAGGACGCTCTTCACGACGTTGGTGTGAATTTTTTCTCTTATTGGGACGTAACAGGCCTTGGAAATGAAAAAGAAGGTCATGTATATCGAGGTGTTTCATACAGCACGAGCGATATCCAAAGACGTTACTTATCTATTGTAGTTAACGACGACTTCGAAGAGGTTACCATAAATGCTATTTTAAAATCCGGTGCCACTGGGCAGGTTGGAGACGGAAAAATCTTTGTTTCTACTATCGAAGAAGTTTACAGAATAAGAACTGGCGAAAAAGGCGGTAATACTTTAAAATAACCACAATGGAATCACTTACAATCAACAACGTATGGATGATGATCTGTACTGCACTGGTTTTCTTTATGCACTTAGGCTTTGCTTTTTTAGAGATCGGTCTTACACGTCAAAAAAACACCTTAAACATACTTTTTAAAAATATTTTTATCATTACAATAGGTTTACTTCTCTATTGCTTAGTAGGCTTTAATTTAATGTATCCTGGAGAATTCAATGGTTATTTAGGCTTTGCTAGTTTTGGCTTAGATGCTCCACTTACAACATCAGAAACATTAGACTTAGCTTACAACGGAGGCTATACTTATTGGACTGATTTTTTATTCCAAGGAATGTTTGCAGCTACCGCAGCCACTATAGTTTCTGGTGCTGTAGCAGAGCGTATTAAAATTGGCCCATTTATGATATTCACCCTTTTTTACGTTGGATTAGTTTATCCTATAGCAGGTTCATGGAAATGGGGAGGTGGCTTTTTAGACCAATTAGGCTTCTATGATTTTGCGGGCTCAACATTAGTTCATTCCGTAGGCGGCTGGGCTGCATTAGTTGCGGTTTGCTTATTAGGACCAAGAATTGGTAAATTTAAAAACGGTAAGTCACAGGCCATTCCTGGACACAATATACCTATAGCTACAGCTGGAGTATTGATTTTATGGCTTGGATGGTTTGGTTTTAATGGTGGCTCAGTTTTATCAGCTGATCCAGAACTAACCTCTTTAACATTAGTAACAACATGTTTAGCCGCTGCAGCTGGTGGTGTATCATCCGCTATTACATCAACCATAGCTTATAAAAATCTAGATCTTACTATGTTTTTGAATGGTATATTAGGTGGTTTAGTAGGTATTACTGCGGGAGCTGACGTTATGAGCCCAACAGATTCAATAATCATCGGAATAGTATCCGGAGCTTTAATTGTGTTTACTGTAAGCTTTATTGATAAGTTAAAATTAGACGATCCTGTTGGTGCAATAGCCGTTCATTTAGTATGTGGTATTTGGGGAACTTTAGCCGTAGGCCTACTTGGATTTAAAGCCACAACCAATGAAGGTGGTGAATTCATTAATAGTAACGGCGATGTTGTTGCCACTATTTCTGAAGCCGCTAACCAACTAGCATTTTTACCACAATTGTATGGCGTACTTGCTTACGCCTTAATATGCCTCATATCTTCCTTCATCATAATATTTATTTTAAAGAAAACAGTTGGTATCAGAGTTTCTGAACTAGAAGAACTAGAGGGGCTTGATGCTCACGAACACGGTATGGATGCCTATCCTGATTTCAGATTAAATGATCACTAAATGAGAATGTTTTGTATTGTTTTATAAATTTAATTACCAAAAAACCTCTGAAGATTTTCAGAGGTTTTTTATTATATCAAAATTCGATTTAGTTTTTTTATGCTGAATTACGACTAGCATTAATATTTCCAAACAATGATCTAGTTACCATTTTTTCAAAAATCTTTAATCGTTCTTCATCCTTAACCTCAGCCTTTTCTAACTCCTGAATTTTTTTCAATGCATATTGTTGAATTGTCAACAAAGGCAATACAATAGATTCTCTAACCGCTATCGACGCTTTACCCGATGGCTCTTCCTGCATTAATTCTTTGTAACCAGTAAGTTTAAGAATTAGTCGTTTTGTAGTTTCGTATTCGTTGTAAATGATATTCCAAAACTCACCATACTGAGGATCTTCAGACATATATCTTGTTAAATCAAAGAACGATTTTGACAAGGACATCATACTGTTTTCAATAAGAGTTTTAAAGAAATCAGAAGTCTTGTACAGGGTTTTAACCTTATCAAACTCACCAGAATCTTCATAATGCTTTAACGCNGTTCCTACNCCAAAGAAACCTGGCACATTTTGTTTTAACTGACTCCANGATCCCACAAAAGGTATAGCTCTCAAATCTTCGAACACTAAACCTTCAGATTTCCCTCTTTTTGAAGGACGACTTCCAATGTTAGTTTTAGCATAATATTTTAGCGTACTCATAAATTCCAAATAAGGAATAAACTTAGGATGTGCTTTAAAATCTGAATATACCTTATAACTTCTTTCAGCTAGATCCGTCATTACATCCCTGTTCTCTTGAGACATGCTCAAATCTTTATCACTGATACTATTATAAATACCTGAACTTATAAGTTGCTCGAGATTGTATTGCGAAGAGTCTAAGGTTCCAAAATTAGAACTAATTGTCTGACCTTGTATAGTTAACTGCACCTCTTCATCTTCTATTGTTGGTCCTAAAGACGCATAGAAATTATGTGTTTTTCCACCTCCTCTTGCTGGCGGACCACCTCTACCATCAAAGAAAATTACCTTAATATCGTATTTTCTAGAAACAGCAGTTAAAGCCTCCTTGGCTTTATAGATAGCCCAATTAGCCATTAAATAACCACCATCTTTGGTTCCATCACTAAANCCAAGCATAATAGTCTGCTTATTTCCTCTNGATTTTAAATGCTTTGCATATTCTGGATTTGTATACAACTCCTCCATCACTTTAGGAGCATTTTCCAAATCGGTTATTGTTTCAAACAAAGGTCCTATATCTACCGTAAGCTCATCNTGAAAGGCAACCAACTTCAACATTGCAAANAACTGCATAACATTAAGCGTTGTTTGGTTGTTACTAATAATATAGCGATTAGCCGCTTTTTCACCATTCTCGTCTTGAATGGTTTTAATAACCTTCATGGTTTCCAAAGCTTTTAAGGTTTCTTCATCATTAATTAACGACAAATCAACCTCACCTTCTACTTTTGATAAAATAGCGACTTGTTCTTTTTCAGATAGGTCATGATAATTNTTTGGNAAAATATTACTTCCACTATCAATTAAGGCATCTACCATATCTGTAAAAAANTGGTGATGCTTACGACTATCTTGACGGATATCTAAATTGGCAAAATGAAATCCAAAAAGATGAATCTTATTCAACAAACTATTCACTTCTGCTAGGTAAAGTGACTGATGCTTTTCTTTAACCGTATCTCGTACTCCCTCCATTATTTCCCTAAACTCATTTAGCGTTAAGCTAGATTCATTTCTAGTAAATAACTTATAAAGCTCATTTTCTAAATACCCAATCTTATCTTCGACACCAGAAAATGTGAGTTTACGTTTCAGACGACGTACNTCACGGTAATAATTTTTGATTACCGTTTCNCGAAGNCTCATTGCTACATTCAAAGTAATCTCAGGAGTTACAAAAGGATTTCCATCTCTATCACCACCTGGCCAAAAGCCAATATTTATAATATCATTATCAATCTGTTTTCCATCGAAAATATTTTGCTGAATGTAATCGTAAATCGTTCCAAAGGACTTATAAAACACATTTTCTAAATACCAAATTAAACTTACAGCCTCATCATAAGGTGTTGGTTTTTTGTGTTTAAAAAATGGTGTTTTACCCAACTGAGCCAACAAATCATTAATTCTTAACAAATCATTTTCTCGTATAGCCTCAGTTAAATCAGTAATAATACCCAAAACAGCACCTGGATAAAATTGAGTTGGATGTGCGGTAAGTACAATTCTAACTTTAAATTCTTCCAGATATTTTTGAAGTGTTCCTAGTTTATCATTCGCAATAACCGATTCTTTCAAACTCCTAAGCGTACCAATACCATCCATATTATTCACTACCGGAAATGCAGCATCTTCAATGGCATCGAAAAGCACTACTTGTCTTTCTATGTATTGAATAAAACGAAATAATAAATTGATTTGACTTTCCTCTGACCTCCTTGCTTGATATTTTTTGAAGAATGTATTGACTATCGTAGTTGGATCTTCCTGATTGGCAAATCCCTTATGACAAGTTTCATGAAACAAAGGCAATAAAGCCCCTGTTTTAGTTACACTATCAAAGGGCAACGTCATAAAGATACTGTTGTATATCTGATATTTGGCTAATACATTTTGATTAAATCGAGTAAGTTTTGGTTGTGTGGGCATCTAATTTATATGATTGTAGATTGTCCTAAATGGATATTTGTAAAATTTAAATTCGTGTCATTAGGATTATGAATAAAATCCTGTATGAAATCACCAACTTTATTTGTGGTGATATTGTCGTGCTTTTCGTTAACATCAGGAGTACTGATGTGTAATTTCAGCGATTTTTCTACTGCTAAGTTCACTAATTCTGCTTCATTATGCAAATTAAAATGCTCTAAAAGCATTGCAGCGGATAAAATTGACGCTATAGGATTTGCTATTCCTCTACCTTTTGCTTGAGGAAAAGAACCATGAATTGGCTCGAACATTGCATACTTTTCTCCTACAGAAGCTGATGCCAATAGCCCAATAGATCCACCAATAACACTGGCTTCATCACTAATAATATCCCCAAACATATTTTCCGTTAAAACAACATCAAACTGTTTTGGGTTTAGGATCATTTGCATTGCAGCATTATCTACAAATAAAAAATCTAAAGTTACATCTTTATACTGTTCAGCTACTTCGCCCACAACTTTTCGCCACAGCCTTGAACTTTCTAAAACATTAGCTTTATCTACTAAGGTGACTTTATTATTTCTAGATTGAGCTGCTTTAAATGCTAAATGTGCTATACGCTCTATTTCTTCTCGTGAATATTCACATAAATCTGAAGCTACATTACCGTCTTCACTCAAGTGCTTTTCACCAAAATAAATACCTCCTGTAAGTTCTCTATAAATACTAATATCGGTTCCTTCAATGATATTTCTTTTTAGAGGAGATTTTTCCAGTAAGGTTTCATAAGCTTTTACAGGTCTAATATTTGCGAACAAACCCAACTCTTTTCTCAATTTCAACAAGCCTTGTTCTGGACGTACTTTTGCAGTTGGATCGTTATCGTATTTAGGATCACCAATAGCACCGAACAAAATAGCATCAGTAGACATACAAACATCTAGTGTTTCCTCTGGAAGAGGATCATTATACTTATCAATGGCAATGGCACCAACATCTGCATTAGTAAACTTAAAATTATGATCGAACTCTGTCGCAATTGCTTTTAAAACTTTAATTGCCTGACTTGTAACTTCCGGACCAATTCCGTCACCTGGTAAAACTGCTATATTTAAATTCATTGGTGTAATTAGTATGTTTTTTGTGCTTCAAAAGCTTCTATTAATTCTTTACTATTAACAAGGTAGTCGATATCGTCGTACCCGTTTATTAAACATGTTTTCTTGTAAGCATCGATCTCAAATGTTTCTGACAAATCAGAATCTAGCACAGAAATAGTTTGATCTTCTAGATTAACTTCTATAGTTGTTGTTGGTTCTTTTTCAATCTGACTGAATAATTGATTTAAAAAACCTTCAGAAACCTGAACTGGCAACAAGCCATTATTAAGAGCATTTCCTTTGAATATATCAGCAAAAAAACTTGAAACCACGACTTTAAATCCATAGTCTGTTATTGCCCAAGCTGCGTGCTCTCTACTAGAACCGCAACCGAAATTATCGCCAGCTACAAGAATACTTCCTGAGTATTTTGAATCATTTAAAACGAAGTCTTCATTTAAAGAACCATCTTTGTTATATCTCCAATCCCTGAATACATTATCTCCAAACCCTTCTCTGTCCGTAGCTTTTAAAAAACGCGCAGGTATGATTTGATCTGTATCTACATTCTCAATATTTAGAGGAATGGCAGATGATTTTAATGTTGTAAACTTTTCCATATTTATTTCCTAAGATTAGGACTATTTTAAATTTTATAATTTGTAATGAATGAAAAGGACCTTAAACTTAAAAGCCGCAAGTTAAATACCTACAGCTTCCATTTCCTCTATTTCTTGTGTGACATCTACTATTTTTCCAGCAACAGCAGTTGCCGCAGCAACCAACGGACTAGCTAGAATGGTTCTAGAACCTTGTCCTTGTCGTCCTTCAAAATTTCTATTGGATGTTGACACACAATACTCTCCTTGTGGAATTTTGTCCTCATTCATCGCTAAACAAGCTGAACAACCTGGCTGACGAAGTTCAAAACCTGCATCTTCAAAAATAGTTTTTAATCCTTCTTCAATAATTTGAGCTTCTACTTGTTTACTTCCTGGCACTAACCAAGCCGTAACATTATCCGCTTTTTGTTTTCCTTTAATGAAAGAAGCAGCCACTCTAAAATCCTCAATTCTTGAATTGGTACAACTACCTATAAACACGTAGTTAATTGGTTTATTGATTAGACTTTCACCAGCTTCAAAATCCATATATGCCAAAGATTTTTTAAACGAGGCATTTTCTTCTTTAGGAATATTAGAAGTAATCTTTATGCCCATGCCTGGATTAGTTCCATAAGTAATCATTGGCTCTATGTCTTCAGCATCAAAAGAATATTCTTTATCAAATGTAGCTCCTTCATCTGTTGGTAGAGTTTTCCAATACGCTACTTGCTTTTCAAAATCTTCATCTTTAGGCGCAAACTCACGTCCTTTTATATATTCAAAAGTTGTTTTATCAGGAGCAATCATTCCTCCACGCGCACCCATTTCTATACTCATGTTACAAACGGTCATTCGACCCTCCATACTCATTTCTTCAAAAACATTTCCTGCGTATTCACAGAAATATCCTGTACCAGAATTTGTCCCTAATTTTGAAATGATATACAGGATAACATCTTTAGGTAAAACGCCTTTTTTTAGTTTTCCATTTACACTAACCCTAAGACTTTTTGGCTTAGTCAATAACAAACATTGACTTGCAAAAACTTGGGCTACCTGACTTGTACCAATTCCAAAAGCAATGGCTCCGAATGCACCATGTGTTGATGTATGGCTATCGCCACAGACCATAGTCATACCTGGTTGTGTGATTCCTAACTCTGGAGCCATTACATGAACAATGCCATTATACTTGTGTCCTAACTCGTATAAGGTAATGTCGTTTTTCTTACAATTCTCAGAAAGCTGCTCTAACTGTTGTCTAGATAGCGCATCTTTTACTGCTTTATCTTGATTTAATGTAGGAGTGTTATGATCTGCCGTAGCTACAATTTGATCTGGCCTAAAAATAGGAATTCCGCGATCTTCCAGTTCTTTGAAAGCTTGCGGACTTGTAACTTCGTGAATTAGGTGTTTGTCTATGTACAATATTTGTGGACCGTTTTCTACACTACTGACCACATGCGCATCCCAGACCTTATCGAATAATGTTTTTTTTGACATTTAAGCTGAAATTATTTGTTTATAGACTGAACTCGTTTCAATAATTTGATGGATATCATTATCATCAATCTCTTTCTTTTTATCTGCAAAATCCAAGAAATTAGCATACACTTCATCCAACTGAAGCTTGGTTAATTCATAACCTACATTCTTAGCTCTGTAAGCTAATGCTGCTCTACCGCTTCTTGCCGTTAACACAATTGCCGATTCGGTAACACCAACATCTTTTGGATCTATAATTTCGTAAGTTTCTCTGTTTTTTATAACACCATCTTGGTGAATTCCTGAACTATGNGCAAACGCATTAGCACCAACAATNGCCTTNTTTGGTTGCGTATAAATACCCATACTATCACTCACNAATTGACTCATACCGTACAGCATNGATGTNTTGATATTAGTATCTAAATTTAAGTANGGNTGNTGCTTCAGTACCATNACCACTTCTTCTAAAGCAGTATTTCCTGCACGCTCACCAATACCATTAATAGTACATTCTATTTGTCTAGCTCCATTAATTACACCTTCTATAGAATTTGCCGTAGCCAACCCTAAATCATTATGACAATGACAAGACAGAATAGCATTTTCTATTCCTTTTACGTTTTCTTTTAAGTATTTGATTTTCGCTCCGTACTCACTTGGCAAACAATACCCTGTTGTATCAGGAATATTCAAGACTGTAGCACCAGCTTTTATAGCTGCTTCGCAAACTCTAGCTAAATATTCGTTATCTGTTCTACCAGCATCTTCTGCATAAAACTCAACGTCTTCAACAAAAGACTTTGCATACTTTACAGCTTTGTAAGCTCTCTCAATTATATCTTCTTTATTAGATTTAAATTTGTGAATGATATGAGAATCTGAAGTTCCAATTCCTGTATGTATCCTAGGTTTTACAGCATATTTCAACGCTTCTGCTGCTACTTTTATATCATTTTCTACAGATCTAGTTAATCCGCATACTGTTGCATTTTTTACAATTTGCGAAATTGCTTCAACAGATTTAAAGTCGCCCGGACTAGACACTGGGAAACCTGCTTCAATAACATCTACTCCAAGAAGGTCTAGTTGTTCTGCAATAACAACTTTCTGTTCTGTGTTTAATTTACAGCCAGGAACCTGCTCACCATCCCTCAAAGTTGTATCAAATATTTGAATATGGTTATTTGACATTTATTAAAATATATTTTAGTATTGTCTTACGAATTTATACTTTGAAAATAGTTTGGCTCTAAGTCTTCGCTCTAGTTTACGATGCCCAAAGTCCAAAACAAATATTAATTAACTGATTTACAATTTAATAACTCGATTTTTAATTGATAACTAAAGACCAAAAAGACAATTTATTCGCTCTTGTGAAGTCACTCACCAAATCAGAAAAACGTCAGTTTAAGCTATACGTTGGTAGACTTGACGTAAACTCGGATTCTAAATTTTTAAATCTTTTTAATTTTTTGGACAAGGCTTCTAGCTATAATGAAGCTGCAATAGTAAAAAGTGGTATTGTAAAAAAGCAACAACTTGCTAATGTAAAAGCACATTTATACAAGCAGATTTTAATCAGCTTAAAATTGAGCCCATCGCATCAAAACATACGTTCGCAAATTAGAGAACAGCTAGATTTTGCATCAATTTTATACCACAAAGGCTTATACAAACAAAGTTTAAAAATTTTAGATAAAGCTAAAGAGCTTGCTATTACTAATGAAGAAAAGAATCTTGCTTTTGAAATTGTTGAGCTCGAAAAAATAATTGAGTCACAATACATTACACGAAGCATTAGTAACAGAGCAGATGAACTTGCATTACAAGCCAAAAGCCTGAGTGCCCAGAATGTTATTGCCAGCAANCTATCTAATTTATCACTTCAACTTTACAGTACTATACTAAAAACTGGTTATGTTAAGAATGAAGAAGAAAGCCAAAAAGTGACTAAATATTTTAATGACAGGCTTCCAAAATTTAATTTCAANAAAGTAGGCTTTAGAGAAAANTTGTGGTATTACAAGGCNCNATTATGGTATAGTTTTTTAATGCAAGACTTTTTGAGTTGTTATAAATANGCTTCGAAATGGGTGGACTTATTTTATCAAAATATAGGCATGATTCACCTGAATCCGGTTTTCTTTTTAAAGGGTAATAATTATCTTTTAGAAGCTATATTCTACATTAGAAATAAGCCTAAATTCCTTCAGAAGTTAGAAGAATTTAAAACCACAGTAAATCACCCTAAATTTCCAAAGGATGAAAATGTAGCATCACTAGTTTTTCTTTACACCAACTTTCATAACATAAATGCTCATTTTATTGATGGTAGTTTTGAAGAAGGTTTAGAGCTAATTCCTAAGATTGAAAAAGAACTAGAAACCTTTAAAGATAAAATAGATGCACATCATAAAATGATTTTCTACTACAAGTTTGCTAGTTTACATTTTGGAGCAGGAAACAACAAAGAATGTATTAGATATTTAGATAAAATCATTTCGAATAAATCACTCTCTATGAGAGAGGATTTACTTTGTTTCTCAAGAGTTTTAAACTTGGTGGCACATTATGAAGCTGGACTTGATTATCATTTAGAAACTCTGTTAAGAAGCACCTATAAATTCTTAATAAAAATGAATGANTTGCACGAGGTACAAAANGAAATGATAAAGTTCATCAAGAATTTACAACACATTTANCCTCATGATTTAAAGGATGCTTTCAAAGAATTATTAACCACTCTAAAAACTTACGAAGATCANCCTTACGANAGACGAGCATTTCTGTATTTAGACATTATTTCTTGGCTTGAAAGTAAAATTGAAAACAAACCTGTTAGNGACATTATAAACCAAAAATACTTGACTAGATACGCACCTTAAGCTTAAAATTCTCATAAAAAACATATAAAATCACTAAAAATATTTGGATTTTAATTTTTTGTATTGCAATATTTGTACTCACAAAGTTCAAAACTTACTGAAATGTTATCAAGAAAGGTGGAGGGAATAGACCCGTTGAAACCTTAGCAACCCTTAGACTTACTGAGAAGGTGCTAAATTCTACTTTATTTTCGATTCATTTATCGAACAATTTAGATAGATAACTCAAGACTAATCACTCATCTGTGATTAGCATTTCTTTTTAACATTTTTCTAATAAGTACGCTTCAATCGAAGCTTATTTGGCTTTTGGTTTAATTTATTTATTAACTCAAAAACTTAGAAAAATGAGTACACAAAAATTCGCAACAAAAGCGTTGCACACAGGACACGACGTTAGTAAAAATGGCGGAACCAGAGCAGTTCCTATTTACCAAACCACATCATATGTATTTGATAATGCCGATGATGCTGCAGGTCGTTTCAACCTTTCAGTCCCAGGATTTATCTACACAAGATTAAACAACCCTACAAACGACATCTTAGAGCAACGTCTAGCAGACCTTGAAGGAGGTATTGGTGCTGTAGCAACAGCATCTGGAACAGCTGCAATTTCAACGACTTTACTAACCTTATTAAGAGCAGGAGACCATATTGTTGCATCGAGTAGTTTATATGGAGGCACTTATAATTTATTGAGTGTAACCCTTCCAAGACATGGAATTACAACAACTTTTGTAGATCCGTCTAACCCTGAAAACTTTCAAAAAGCCGCACAAGAAAATACAAGAGCATTCTTTGTTGAGTCTTTAGGAAACCCTAAGCTCGACGTTTTAGATCTTGAAGCGATTTCTAAAGAAGCCAAAACTCATAAGGTTCCTTTGATTGTTGACAATACAGTGGCCACACCTTATTTACTGAACCCTATTGAATATGGTGCCAATATTGTTATTCATTCTTTAACAAAGTACATCAATGGTAATGGCACCTCTCTTGGCGGAATTATTATTGATGCTGGTACTTTTGATTGGACAAACGGTAAATTCCCTGAATTTACAGAACCTTCACCAGGATATCATGGTTTGGTATACAGCGAAGCCTTAGGAGCTGCTGCATTTATTGCCAAAATTAGAGTGGAAGGTCTAAGAGATTATGGTGGAGCATTAAGTCCTTTTAATGCTTTTCAAATTATTCAAGGACTAGAAACCTTAGAATTGCGTATAAAAAAGCATAGTCAAAATGCTTTGGAATTAGCTAAATGGTTACAAGAACAACCTGAGGTAAATTGGGTGAATTATCCTGGATTAGCTACAAGCAAATACAAAAAACTTGCTGACAAATATCTACCAAAAGGGCAAAGCGGTATTGTAACCTTTGGTGTAGATGGAGGCTACGAATCTGCAAAAACCGTTGCAGACACCACAAAACTATTCTCCTTACTTGCCAACATTGGTGATACAAAATCTTTAATTATACATCCTGCGAGTACAACTCATCAACAACTGAGTGACGAAGCTCAAGAAGCAACAGGAGTTACCAAAGACTTAATACGACTATCTGTTGGTTTAGAAAATATTGATGATTTAAAAGCCGATTTAAAAGAAGCTTTTTCTGTTGTNATTAAGAAAAAGTCGCTTCAAAATTAGTCTTTAATTAGTGTTGTTTATTAGAAAACAGATGTCTTGTNTTAGCAAGACATCTGTTTAATCTATTAAAAAAATTGAAATGGAAAATTTACATTACATAAACATTCCTAAATATACCACATCCACAGGCAAAACCACGAGTATTAATTTATCTTACCAAACCTTTGGAAAAAATTTAAATGAAGCACCAATCATAATGATTAACCATGCACTTACTGGAAATTCAAATGTTATTGGAGAGAAAGGTTGGTGGAATGATTTAATTGGAAAAAACAAATGTTTAGACACAGACACCTATTGCATATTAGCCTTTAATATTCCAGGTAATGGGTTTGACAACATAGGAGAACATCTTTTAGATAACTACAAAGACTTTACAGCTAGAGATATTGCTCAGTTATTTGCGATTGGATTACAAAAATTAGGTATCGACAAGCTTTTTGCTATTATTGGAGGCTCCGTAGGAGGTGGCATTGCTTGGGAGTTAGCTGCGTTAAAACCAAATTTAGCAGAAAATATTATTCCTATTGCTACAGATTGGAAATCTACAGATTGGCTTATTGCTAATTGCCATATTCAAGATGCTATTCTCAATCATTCTAGTCAACCGCTATCAGATGCTAGGATGCATGCTATGACACTGTATCGTACACCTGATTCCTTGAAGGATAAATTCAACAGAACAAAAACTGAATCTGGTTTATACAATATAGAATCTTGGCTCAACTATCATGGTGATAATTTGAATAACCGCTTTCATCTTTCTGCTTACAAGATGATGAACCAAATATTGAGAACTATTGATATTACAGAAGGAAGAGATAGCTTTTTAGATGTTGCTTTAAAAATTTCGGCCAACATTCATATTGTTACCATAAATTCTGATTTATTTTTTAAGCCTGAAGAAAATTGGAATTCTTATGTAGAATTAAAAAGTATTAAGGATAATGTTTACATCAGTGAAATTAAATCGATTCATGGGCATGATGCATTTTTAATTGAATTTGACCAACTTTCGCGTTTTTTAAAACCAATTTTTAAACCTAAAGTAAATACAATCAGTAATACATTAAGACAATTTGTGGCTTAAGTACATTTTACCAAACTAATGTTCTGTTTGTAGTAGTAATTTCTAACTGCTTGTTTTATTTTTGTCTTAAATAAATAAGCACATGGATAAGAAAGCATATTTTATGCAAGAAGCAGTTAATACTGCTTTAAAAGGTATGAATAACAATGAAGGCGGTCCTTTTGGTTGCGTTATTGTTAAAGACGGAAAAATTGTAGGTCGCGGCAACAACAAAGTTACCTCAACTAATGACCCAACTGCTCATGCTGAAGTTACCGCAATAAGAGATGCTTGTAAAAACCTTGATTCTTTTCAGCTTGAAGGTTGCGAAATTTATACATCNTGCGAACCTTGCCCAATGTGTTTAGGCGCTATTTATTGGGCTAGACCAGATAAAGTTTATTATGGAAGTAATCAGGTAGATGCTGCCAATATTGGCTTTGATGACGAGTTTATTTATAAAGAAATTCCTCTTCCTTACGAAAAACGAAGTATTCCATTTATTCAACTAGCTAGAGATATTGCTATTCAACCTTTTGAAGAATGGGCAAAAAAAGAAGACAAAACAGAATATTAATGGATATATCTTAAAAGTAGAAACCAAAACTACCAGTCACACCAAATCGTCTAGCATCTGGATTATCAAGATAATTTCCTCTAAAATTAAAATCTATTCGAAGGATTTTAAAAATGTTTGCCACACCAAAACTGTACTCATAATAAATATCTTTATCTGGAGCCATTAAAGGAATTTCAACTGGATTCCCTGTAGTGTTCAAAGCAATATTTTCATCAGATAATTCACCCCAAACACCTCTTAAGCTCATAATAGCTCTTAAGTTATATTTCTTCAAAAAAGGTATTCTTGAAAAAATACGTCCATTGAAGTTATGTTCTATATGCATAGAAGTGTATGTATCTGTTACAAACTCGTAAAAATCTAACTGAGAAAACGTATTATATATAGAAAAATACGTTTGGTTACCAGGCACCACATTTAGTAACGATAATGGCACTTCACCAAAAGTTTTTCCTGCTTCAATAGATGTTGTTAATCTACCAAAGCCACCTACTTGCCATGGCTGTATATAAGAAAACTGAAGCTTTGTATAGTCAAAATCACTACTAAACCAATCTCTATCACCTCGACTGATCTGAGCAAATAATCTAGCGTAATCATCATTTCGCTCTTTACGCTCCACTCCATAACCTGTCATTTGTCGCTTAGGGAAATAGGCTAAAGAAAAACGTGTTTCAAACTGCTCAACTTCTGAAGAAACTCCTGTTGGCGATTCAGGATCGTTATAATCNAAACTAAANGTTGGAGATGCCGAACTCAAAGTTCTAAAACTACCATCGAGTCGCATTTCAAAATTTCTAAGTGGCTCAATAGACAGTCCTAAATTGACTAGATTAATATTGGTAAGCTTATCATTGGTTCCCGTTGTTATAACCGATGAGGATGCCAAACTTCTACCTAAAACATCGGTAGAGCTAGTAAGACTTGCTCCTATTTGTTCAATATCTCTACGGTTACCACCAAAAATGGTTAAACGACTCTTCTTATCCAACAACCACTTTCCTGAAATACCGTATTTAAATTTATCATCTCTAAAGCCATAAGCCAAAAAGCCTTCTAACCTCCACAAATCATTTGGTCCAAAGTAAGTTCTTCCACCTGTTCTAAGTCGCAAACCTTCAACCTCATTATAACCAAAAGTTGAAAAGATTGGTCCATAATCGAAATTTATACTCGGAAATTCTATGTAGCCAGAAGCTAAAATGCTTCCTAAATTATAGAGACGCTTAAATTTTTTGACTGTTTTAAGTGTATCTAACATTTTATAGACACCTTTTTCATCTTTATTTAAAGCCTCTAACCTATTCTCTTCCCAAAAATCATCTTCCCTGTTATAAACATCTTCATCATAATTATAAACTTCTTTGTCATAAAAATCTTTATCCTTTGACTCATTGAATTTATAATTATCATACAACGTTGTTCGTTTTCCGTAAACACCTCTAGACTTTTCCTTTTTATTCAAGGCAAAATCAGACAAGAAATAATCGCGTTTTATAAGAAATACAGAATCATTGAGCACTTCAAATTCTTGCTCTATATAAATTTCTTTAACCCAGTTAATATTAGCACTTTTTGATGCTTGAAGATTAATTTCTTTTATNGCATAAGTAGAATCATTGACCCAAAAATCGCCTTTAAAAGTAAGTTCATTTTTCCGTCTTGGATAGTATATAATATTGTAGCACCATTTGTTATCAATATAAGCGCTATCGGAAAGTACATAATTGTAGGTTTGAATTCCTGTACGGCTCAAAGGACTCACAAAACTCTTATCGAAAAACTTCAGGTAGTTATCATAAACATTAAAATCTGAATATAAATCTTCAATAAAATCAATAATGATTTGATTATTACTAAATCCTGAATTTTTATTACCTACAAGATCTTCACGTTTTTTATTAATAATATTGTCTCCATAAACTTTCTTTACAGATTCATTTAAAAAAATAGGCAAGTAAGTTTTTCCTGTGACGTTTGAAGTATCTACCTCTTCAAAAACAAACTCCATACCTTTAAAAAGTTTACTTTTAATTAAAGCACTGTCAATGGTATTGAGATCGAATTCTACTTTTTCGTACTGGTCGTATTGGTATTGCTTAAATTGGCTGAGTCCATTTTGTCGCTTACGCTCCCAAATCTTTTTAAGAATTCTAATCGCTGGGTTTTCTGAAGCCTTTTTTGACTGTTTTCCTGTAACAATTACAACTTCATTTAAAGAAGAGGCTTCTTCTTTTAGCGTAAACTTAAGATCGTAATTAACGCGTTTAGTTAAAGGGTATTCTTGCATTTCGAATCCTAAAAAAGAAACAATAAGTGTTTCCCAATTTTCATCAGATTCTAGATAAAACNTACCTTCTTCATTTGTNATTGTACCTATTGTAGANCCTTTGAAAAGNACATTTGCAAANGCAATAGGCTGATTGCTTTCATCAAAAACATAACCNCTGACTTTAGTCTGTGCTATANCAGAAAAAAAACTGAGGCCTAAAAGANTGATAAGTAGTTTTATCTTCATATTAAAATAAAAAAACTTCATCAACAACCGTGCAAACTTTAGCATGAGGGTCACTAATGAAGTTTATTAAACGCAGAAAACCGCGATTTNTTTATTTGTACATTACTTTTTTAACTGCTTTTACCACATCATTGCTATTAGGCAACCACTCTTCAAGAAGAACTGGTGAATATGGCGCAGGCGTATCTGCTGTATTTATTTTTACTACAGGAGCATCCAAGTAATCAAAAGCTTCAGATTGAACTAAGTAAGTAATTTCAGTAGCAACATTTCCAAAAGGCNATGCTTCTTCTAAAACTACTAATCTATTTGTTTTCTTTACAGATTCTAAGATAGCTTTTCTATCCATAGGACGTACAGTACGTAAATCTATAATTTCAATTGAAATACCTTCTTTCTCTAATTCTTCTGCAGCTTTGTATGCTTCCTTAATGATTTTACCAAAAGAAACTACAGTAACATCTGTACCTTCTCTTTTAATGTCAGCGACACCTAATGGAATAGTATATTCTCCTTCTGGCACCTCACCTTTATCACCATACATTTGCTCAGACTCCATAAAAATTACTGGGTCGTCATCACGAATTGCAGATTTTAAAAGTCCTTTAGCATCATAAGGATTAGATGGCACAACAACTTTTAATCCTGGAGTATTTGCAAACCAGCTTTCAAAAGCTTGAGAGTGCGTTGCAGCTAGCTGACCAGCCGAAGCTGTTGGTCCTCTAAATACGATTGGACACTTAAACTGTCCACCAGACATTTGTCTAATCTTAGCCGCATTATTTATAATCTGATCAATTCCAACCAAAGAAAAGTTAAATGTCATATATTCTACAATCGGACGGTTTCCTGTCATTGTAGAACCTATAGCAACACCAGCAAAACCTAACTCTGCAATTGGTGTGTCTATTACACGTTTTGGTCCAAACTCATCTAACATGCCTTTTGAAGCTTTGTAAGCTCCATTATATTCAGCTACTTCTTCGCCCATAAGATAGATACTTTCGTCTCTTCTCATTTCTTCGCTCATGGCTTCAGCTATAGCTTCTCTAAATTGAATTGTCTTCATTATTATAATTTTATTCGAATAGCAAAAATAGGAATAATTCAGTTTAATTTTATAATAATAAAGCGGATAAAATTACCTAGACACTATAAAACTTTTAGCACTTCCACCTAATCAAAATCAATCAATCAAATTCTCAATTATTGCTTTTAAAACTGAAAATTTAACATTCAAATGTTAAGTTTTGTGAAAAAATCATAAATTTACTATGCGTGCATAGTAAAAATTCAAATTATATATTTATCTTCGTGACCATATAAATAAAGACCTTTAAATAAATAATTTTTTATGAAAATATTAGTATGTATTAGTCACGTTCCTGATACCACCTCAAAAATCAACTTTACGGAAGGTGACACTAAGTTTGACACTAACGGCGTTCAGTTTGTAATCAATCCTAATGATGAGTTCGGTCTAACGCGTGCCATGTGGTTTAAAGAAAAACAAGGTGCTAGCGTAGATGTTGTAAACGTCGGTGGACCAGAAACAGAACCTACCTTAAGAAAAGCCTTAGCTATTGGTGCAGACACTGCAATTAGAGTTAATACTCCTGCTACAGATGGTTTTTCTGTCGCTAAACAACTTGCTAAGGTTGTAAAAGATGGTGGTTACGATTTAGTTATTGCAGGTAGAGAATCTATTGATTATAACGGCGGAATGGTACCAGGTATGATTGCAGCTATGGTAGATGCTAACTTTGTAAACAACTGTATTAGCTTAGAAGTCGATGGTACTTCTGCAAAAGCTGTAAGAGAAATTGATGGTGGAAAAGAAACCGTAAGTACATCTCTTCCGTTAGTGGTTGGTGGACAAAAAGGTATTGTTGAAGAAAGTGATCTTAGAATTCCTAACATGCGTGGCATTATGATGGCGCGTAAAAAACCTTTAACTGTTGCTGAACCTGTTGATGCTAATGCTGAAACAAATGCTGTAAGTTTTGAAAAACCAGCACCAAAAGGAGCTGTAAAATTAGTTGATGCTGACAATTTAGATGAATTGGTGAACTTACTTCATAACGAAGCTAAAGTTATTTAGTACTTAACAGTTGTTATAATTTAGTTTCATTTAAAAAAATCATTAATGACATCCTGAACGTATAGCTTCGGGATAAGAAAAAATAAAAAACATATGTCCGTTTTAGTATATACAGAATCCGAAAAAGGAAAATTTAAAAAAGTAGCATTCGAGGTTGTCTCTTATGCCAAAGCTATTGCTGATAAAATGGGTAGTACCGTTACCGCTGTAGCTGTTAACGCAGACAAACCTGATAGCTTAGGTAAGTATGGTGCTTCAAAAGTACTTTCAGTAAAAGCTGATGGTTTAGATAAATTTAATGCAAAAACTTATGCTTCAGTTATTGAGCAAGCTGCTAAACAAGAAGGCTCTAAAGTTGTTGTAGTAAGCTCTAGTGCTAATAGTAAATATTTAGCACCTCTTTTAGCAGTAAACCTAGATGCAGGTTATGTATCTAATGTTGTTGAAGCGCCTTCAAACGTTTCACCTTTTACAGTAAAGAGTTCTGTTTTCACTAATAAAGCGTTTGCTAACACCGAAATAAACACTGACGTAAAAGTTGTTGGTTTATCTAATAATTCATTTGGTGTAGTTGAAAGTGATACTAGTGCTTCCGCAGAAGATTTTTCACCTTCATTACCAGAATCTGGTGTAAATGTAGAATCAGTTGACAAAGCTACTGACAAAGTAAGTATTGCAGATGCTGAAATCGTTGTCTCTGGAGGTAGAGGTTTAAAAGGTCCTGAAAATTGGGGAATGGTAGAAGAATTAGCCGAAACACTTGGAGCAGCAACAGCTTGTTCTAAGCCAGTTTCAGATTTAGGCTGGAGACCACATAGCGAGCACGTTGGACAAACAGGTAAGCCTGTAGCTTCAAACTTATATATTGCTATTGGTATTTCTGGTGCAATTCAGCACTTAGCAGGTATCAACGCTTCTAAGGTAAAAGTAGTTATCAATACAGATCCTGAGGCTCCTTTCTTTAAGGCAGCAGACTATGGAGTTGTAGGTGATGCTTTTGAAGTTGTACCTAAATTAACAGAAAAATTGAAAGCTTTTAAGGCTCAAAACGCATAATTTTATTACCTTGTAGTAAGATTAAGGACTGTTTAAATTTAGAAATTCTCATATCCGTTACGTTTCATCGAAACTATGAGAAAATTAACCAAATCTGTAAATTGCAGTTGGTAAAGTCCAAATTTAAACAGTTCTTTGTGTTTTATAATTATGAGCTTAGTTCGTTTAAATATAAAGGGGATTTCTTACAGCCAAACTCAAAATGGCGCATATGCTTTAATCCTCAATGAATATGAAGGAGATCGAAAACTACCAATCGTTATAGGTGCGTTTGAAGCACAATCTATAGCTATTGCTTTAGAAAAGGAAATTCGACCTCCAAGACCACTTACACACGATTTATTCAAAAATTTTGCAGATAGATTCGATATTGTTGTCAAGCAAGTTATCATTCATAAACTTGTAGATGGAGTATTTTACTCTAGCTTGATTTGTGAGCGCGACAAAATTGAAGAAATTATCGATGCTAGAACTAGCGATGCCATTGCTTTAGCACTTCGTTTTCAAGCACCGATTTTTACCTATAAAAACATTTTGGATAAGGCAGGTATTTATCTTAAAGTAAATCCGAAAAAAGAGGATGAAGAACAAGATAGCATCTTAGTAGACGACGTTATTGCAGAAGAAATAGAATCTGCAACTTTTGAAAAGGAAGGCTACAAAGACAAATCTTTAGAAGAACTAAATGACTTACTCGATGAAGCAGTAAATAACGAAGACTACGAAAAAGCTGCTAAAATTAGAGACGAAATATCTAAACGCTAACTAACACTTACATTTTCATGAAATACTTTTTCAAGGCCCTTCTTGCTATTTTTATTGGACTTTCATCAATCACAGCACAAGAACTTGAAAAAAAATGGGTTTCAAAATCATCAGATAGTGAGTTTCATACGCTGAATTTTCAGGATGGTGAATTTGAATTCTCATCAGATGCTTCAGAAGACCTTAATGGTGATTATATGTATCAAAACAAATTGTTGGTACTTTATCACAATGACTCTATCAAATCCATTGAGCGTTATAAAATCACTGAACTAACAGATTCTACGCTAGTTTTTTCTGGGGAAAGCTTGAATTTTGACTTAATCTCCCACACAGAAAACATTTCAACTATAACAAATGAATCTGAAAGCAACACTATTATTCCTAGCCAAGGAATCTCATTAGACAGTATTTGGCGAGGTGTTTTAGGTATGATTGTACTTATAATCATTGCTTTTTTATTTAGTAGTAACAGAAAAGCTATCAATTGGAAAACTGTTGGCATCGGTCTAGCTTTTCAGATTCTTATAGCTATTGGTGTTCTTAAAGTAGGCTTTGTAAAAACAGCTTTTGAATGGGTTGGAAGTTTATTCGTAAGCGTTCTAGATTTTACGAGAGCAGGAAGTAAATTTCTCTTTGAAGGATTAGTTGTTGATATGGATACTTTCGGATTCATCTTTGCATTCCAAGTATTACCAACGATATTATTCTTTTCTGCACTAACCTCTGTATTATTTTATTTAGGTATTATCCAAAAAGTAGTTAAAGCTTTTGGTTGGCTATTAACAAAACTCCTTAAAATATCTGGTGCGGAAAGTTTGAGTGTTGCAGGTAATATTTTCTTAGGACAAACTGAAGCACCACTACTCATTAAGGCGTATTTGGAAAAAATGAACAAATCTGAAATCCTGTTAGTAATGATAGGTGGCATGGCAACTGTTGCTGGCGCTGTACTTGCAGCTTACATAGGATTTTTAGGTGGTGATGACCCAGCTTTAAGATTAATGTATGCAAAACATTTACTGGCGGCTTCAGTGATGGCTGCTCCTGGTGCTATTGTCATTTCTAAAATATTATACCCTCAAACCGAAAATATTAATACCGATGTTAGAGTCTCTCAAGAAAAAATTGGAGCTAATATTTTGGATGCTATCGCCAACGGAACTACTGAAGGCCTTAGATTAGCAGTGAATGTTGGAGCCATGCTTTTGGTTTTTGTAGCTTTCATTGCTATGATAAATGGAATCTTAGGCTGGGTAGGTGACGTAACAACTTTAAATAGTTGGATGGCAGCTAATACACCTTATCCTGAGTTTTCACTTGAAGCTATTTTAGGTACCGTTTTCGCCCCTTTAATGTGGCTTATTGGTGTTGCCAAAGAAGATATTATGATGATGGGACAGTTATTAGGTATAAAACTTGCTGCAAGTGAATTTGTAGGCTACATCCAATTAGCAGATTTAAAAAATGTATCAAATGCAACACATCTCACTTATGAGAAATCCATAATTATGGCAACATACATGTTATGTGGTTTTGCAAATTTTGCTTCTATTGGTATTCAAATAGGTGGAATTGGATCTTTAGCACCAGGACAACGTAAACAATTATCAAAGTTTGGTATGAAAGCTCTAATCGGTGGTACCATTGCTTCTTTAATCTCTGCTACTATTGCAGGAATGATAATTGGTTAAGAACCTTTTAATTCTCCAAAAGCAAACGTAATACTCCAGAAACTCGTTAATAACTTTTAATATCTGCCAATAGATATTAGGAGACTATAATTCGTATTTTGACTACTTTAGCTCAACTAATTTTAGTAATCTAAACTGAAAGTTTTTTCCCTTTGGGGAAGACGTAAGAAGGGCTGACTATGAAACAATACCACGACTTAGTAAAACACGTTTTAGAGAACGGAAACGAAAAAGGAGATAGAACTGGTACAGGNACTAAAAGTGTTTTTGGTTACCAAATGCGATTTGATTTNAGTGAAGGTTTCCCNATGGTGACCACAAAAAANTTGCACTTAAAATCTATNATNTATGAACTTTTGTGGTTTCTAAAAGGCGATACCAATATTGANTATTTAACCGAAAACGGTGTTCGTATTTGGAATGAATGGGCAGATGAAAATGGCGATTTAGGACCTGTTTATGGACATCAATGGCGCAATTGGAANAGTGAAGANATAGATCAGATTAAGGAAGTTATTGATACTTTAAAGAATAANCCTAATAGTAGACGAATGTTGGTTTCTGCATGGAACCCTTCGGTTTTACCAGATACTTCTGTTTCTTTTTCAGAAAATGTAGCCAATGGTAAAGCCGCTTTACCACCATGCCATGCCTTTTTTCAGTTTTACGTAGCTAACGGAAAATTGTCTTGTCAATTATATCAACGTAGTGCTGATATCTTTTTAGGAGTCCCTTTCAATATTGCGTCTTATGCACTATTCACTATGATGATGGCTCAAGTTTGCGGTTATCAACCAGGTNATTTTATTCACACTTTTGGNGATGCNCATATTTACAATAANCATCTAGAACAATTAGANTTACAACTTTCTCGTGATCCGAGACCTTTACCTAAAATGATTCTGAATCCNGAAGTGAAAGATATTTTCGATTTTAAATTTGAAGATTTTACTTTAGAAGACTATAATCCACATCCACACATTAAAGGTGTTGTTGCTGTATAATAAAAAAGGCGCTTTCTTCTGAAAGCGCCTTTTCAATTTTATAAAATAAATATTTCTACAGATTCAATACTCCATTTTCAGCTGATGCANAATCNTTCCANGCATAAGCATCTGCTTGNTCATCATTGATGTAAGATCCATCAACAATATATCTNAACTCATAAGAGCTATCGCTTTCTAAGTCTACAGTACCNTTAAAAGTACCGTTCTTTAATTTCTTTAGTTCATTAGCTTCAGTATTCCACTCGTTAAAGCTTCCAACAACTGCTACACTTTTTGCCTCCTCTGCAGGCACAGAAAACGTTACCTTACAAACTGGCTTACTTTTTAGATACTGCTTTTTAATCGCCATAATAATAGATTTAATTAACGTAACAAATGTATAAAAGAAAACACCTAAGCAAATCGATTAAAAGCTTAAAAATTAAAGAATTATCAATTTCTTAAATTTAAAGTATCATTTTATTTAAGTACATAAAAAACATTCTTATATTTTATTTTTTCAACAACCAACATATTTAATGTTAATACTTGATTTTCAATGATATCGTTTTCGTAATACAAACTCAAAAGACTTCGTTATCTACCACTGAAATTTCATTAAAATTTGGGTATCTTTACTTTATAAATAACAACATATGTTCGGAAAGAAAAAACAGACCTCAACTATAGATAAAGACCAATTAGAGCTTATAGAAAATGCGCAAAAACGTATCAAACAAAAAAAACGTTTATACATTCATTTTGTTGTCTTTTTAATTGGCTCGGTATTTATCATTTTAGCAAACATAGCTTTAGGCATTGGCAAGAACTTTACTATTGCTGGTGTTGATTGGTTTGTATTTGCCATTTTAGCTTGGCTATTTTTATTTGTTTACCACTTTGTTTCGGTTTTTATTACTCACAAATTCATGGGTAAGGATTGGGAAAAACAACAGCTAGACAAACTGGTAAATCAACAACAAGAACGTATTGAAAAACTGAAAAAGAATTTCTTAAAAGAAGAAAATAAAATTGCTCAAACCCAAGCTTATAATGAAGCTAAAAATGAGCAAGGCAATGACGAAAAAAAAAACTCCCGTGAATTAACGATTATCGTTGCTACTGGAGAGGATAATGCCATTGGTAAGGACAATGATTTAATTTGGCACTTGAGTGACGATCTTAAACGTTTTAAAGCCCTAACCAACGGTCACCACATTATAATGGGTCGCAAAACATTTGAAAGCTTCCCAAAACCTTTACCCAATAGAACACATATTGTTATTACTAGACAAGCTGACTATAAAGTGCCTGACGGAGTTATTGTAGTACACAATATGGAAGACGCTCTCGATGCTTCAAGAAATGATAAACAACCATTTATNATTGGTGGNGGNGAAATATACAAACAAGCACTAATNCTGGCTGATAANCTAGAAATTACGCGTGTACATTCCACTTTNCCTGAAGCGGATACNTTCTTCCCTGAGATTGACAAAACAAAATGGNGAGAAGTTAACAAAACTATACATGAGGCAGATGATAAACATAAATATGCTTTTTCGTTTATTACTTATGTGAAAGAATAACATTTCACAAAGCAATCATCTGAGGATTAGATAATTTTTGTTTTTAAAAACCGTTTAAACAATATGAAGTATCTAACTATAACTTTTGTTTTAATATGTCTTTTTAGCTGTAAAGAATCTAAGTACAAAAAGATATCAGAATATGAAGAAAAGTTAGACAGTTTAAATATCTATGACAATAATTCCTACATTAATTATCATAACGAAATCTCAAAAATCAGACCTACAAAAGAATCTTTTTGTCTTCTAGACTCTTTAAAAGCTGAATTAGATATAAAAAAAGGGATATTAAATTATTTCATTGGCCATGATAGAACATTTCTTCCTGAAAGTATAAATAGCTTACCAGAATATTTAAAATCAAATTATTCTATTAATTCTATTGAATTATTAGTTGGTTGCATAGTAACAGATGACAATAAATACTATGAATGTTATGAACGATTAATGCATCAAGCAATCATAGACAAATTCGGCAATGATTTTATTCCAAAATCCAAGAGAATTGTAGATAGTGTTTATGTTTATGAAAATCCCAAAAAGTTATATTCTAAATATAACTCTTATGGAATGCAAAACAGGTATTACTCACAGGAATATAAACATTGGCACGATTCCATAAATAAAAAATTAAGAAAAAATCTTATTATTCCTAAAGATTATGTAATTAAGAATGACAACATAACTTTAATCTCTGCAAATTTTATTATAAACAGATTTGGAAAAATAGATAGCTTAGTGATATTCTCACAAAATTTAGATGAAAAATATAACAGTTACTTCGAACATCATATGAAAGAATCTATTTTGAATACTAAATGGAAACCTATTCAACTTTATGGAATCAATCTAAACACAAAAGAATCTTTTACCACTTTTCTCTAATTATTTACTCTGATTTTTAATCATATTACAATTAAATAATTTATCTATATTTTTGCAGCACTAAATACTNAAACAAATGAACGCATATATATTTCCAGGTCAAGGAGCACAATTTACAGGAATGGGTNTAGACCTATACGAAAACTCACCTTTAGCTCAAGAATTNTTTGAAAAAGCTAATGATATNCTTGGCTTCTCTATTACAGATATTATGTTTGAAGGTTCTGCTGAAGACCTAAAGCAAACTAAAGTAACACANCCTGCNATATTTTTACACTCTGTTATTTTAGCAAAAACCTTGGGTGAAGATTTTAAACCNGATATGGTNGCAGGNCATTCGCTTGGAGANTTTTCTGCATTNGTTGCCGCTGGCGCTTTAACTTTTGAAGATGGACTTAANTTNGTTTCNCAACGTGCNCAAGCNATGCAAAAAGCNTGTGANTTACAACCAAGTACNATGGCAGCTGTTTTAGGNTTNGATGACGATGTTGTAGAAAAAATATGTGCCACAACTGAAGGTGTTGTTGTTGCNGCAAATTATAATTGCCCTGGGCAATTGGTAATCTCTGGTGAAGTTGAAGCCGTAAATAAAGCTTGTGAAGCTTTAAAAGAAGAAGGAGCTAGACGTGCATTGGTATTACCTGTTGGTGGTGCTTTTCACTCGCCAATGATGGAACCTGCTCGTGAAGAATTAGCTGCTGCAATTGAAAANACAACTTTTAGCAAACCTAANTGTCCTATTTATCAGAATGTAACAGCTTCTGCTATTACAGATGAAAATGAAATAAAAGCAAACCTAATTTCACAANTAACTGCACCTGTAAGATGGACACAGTCTGTACAACAGATGATTGNNGATGGAGCTAACCATTTNACTGAAGTTGGTCCTGGTAAGGTTTTACAAGGGTTAGTAAAGAAGATCAACAGAGAAGCTGAAACAACATCAGCCACTTTTGAAACTAATGCATAACTTTTAACCTACTATTTTGAAAAGAAATATCTTCATTGCATTACTCATTGCATTCAATATTGCGATAGATCAAATATCGAAAATAATAGTTCGTGCAAATTTTGATTATAGAGAGATAAAACCCATTATTGGTGATAAGTTTATACTACAATATGTAGAAAATAAAGGNGCTTTTCTAGGAATGGGAAGTGANATGAACGAAAGCTTAAAAATGATTTTTTTNCTCGNTTTACCAGCNTTGGTTTTAGGTTATGTAATTTACTATATTATAAAAAACAAAAATTTAGACCGCTTGAGCCTTATTGCTTTTTGCTGTATTATAGGAGGAGGAATAGCCAATGTTTTTGATAGAATTGTACGCGGTGAAGTCACCGATTTCTTCTTTATAAACCTTGGCGGTGTNTTTAAAACAGGAATTTTTAACGTTGCAGACCTTTCCGTTACTACTGGAATGATTATGTTATTATTCAGTGGTGTTTTCAGTAACAAGAAAAAGAAAGAATTAGCAGAATAAGTTTATCTCGCTAATTGACAATCTTCACAGTCTTTTACTTCTCCGTAATAGGTTTCGCGGTATTTATGAAGTGTTTTGTAAGGTATGCTCAAAAATTGCTTTTTGATATAAGTAACTTTTGTTTGTAAAACACCCATTTTTTTGGTAAATCGACCTTCTACTTTAGTCTCTCTTTTAATGCTTATCAATTTCATGGTATTCAATTATCATTAACTACAAAAAAACAAAGAGTTATGACCAATCCCAAGAAATAAATGTTAAACCCTAGTTAAGTCTTCCTGAGATTATCATATTGAAAATCAGACACGAATTTCATTGAAAAATACACAAAGAAAAGATTCAATGATTAAAAATAGCTTATTTGCGTAAAAAGAAAAAAACAGGTTTTTCTATTAAAAACACCTGTTTTTTTCTTTACAAAAGGTTTAAAATGTAATTATACAATTATTTAATTCTAATCTTTTTTTCCCATTTCCATGCTGAAGCCATGGCGTCATCTAGGGTTAATTCAGTTTTCCAACCTAAAACATCATTAGCTTTAGTAGTTTCTGCATAAGCTGCAACAACATCACCTTCCCTCCTATCTACAATTTGGTATTTTAATTTTTCACCAGAAACCTTATCAAAAGACTGAATAGCTTCTAGTACAGAACTTCCCTTTCCTGTACCTAAATTAAACACTTCATAGTTTGAAAGATTCTTTTCTTCTAACAAACGTTGTAAAGCAACGACATGAGCTTTTGCTAAATCTACTACATGGATATAATCTCTAATACAAGTACCATCTGGTGTTGGGTAATCACCACCAAAAACTGATAATTGCTCTCGCATACCTATAGCCGTTTGCGTAATAAATGGTACTAAATTTTGAGGTACACCAATAGGCAACTCACCTATTTCTGCAGAAGGGTGTGCTCCAATAGGATTAAAATATCTTAAGGCTATACTCTTTAAATTAGAATTCACCTTACAAGTATCTCTAATAATTTCTTCGCCTATTTGCTTTGTG
>PAJL01000050.1 GCA_002706045.1 Flavobacteriaceae bacterium | reverse complement strand
AATACCATGTTCTATCATGTAGGCTGCACATGCTTTGGTGATGTTTAGGATGGCGTCAATATCTTCTTTTACTGCTTTTCAAATCATTAATTATGCTTACTTTTGTTTAAATTTCACTGTAATGAAAACAATACTTGTTCCTGTTGGATCTTCAAAAAATGCAAAATCACATTTACAATATGCCGTTGATTTTGCTCAAGCTTTTGGTGCTAAAGTTTACGTTGTTCAAATATATAATGTTTACACTAAAGCTGGGACAATGATAAAAGTAGACCATATACTAGAACGAGAATCTCAAGCTTTTTTAGAATCTCATATTGCCTCAATTAATACAAGAGGAGTTGAGGTTATTGCTAAAACTTTTAAAGGGAAATTAATAGATACCTTAGAGAAGGTTTGTAATGCTTTGGATGTGGATTTAATTATTTTGGAACCTAGAACTAATTCTATAAAAGATGAGGTTTATTTAGGAAAAACATCTGGAAAAATTATAAAGCGCACACAAATACCAGCTTTAATTGTTCCTGAAGGTTATGTATATAAGCCTATTGTAAAAATATTATTGGCTGTAAAATCGGCTATCATTAGAAAAGAAGGAGTATTAAAACCTTTACAGTCTATAAAAAATCAGTTTAAAGCAGTCGTTAATATTCTGTTGGTGAAAACATCATATCATATTGAAGCTGATTTTAAACTTAATGATGATTTGGTAGGCATGATTACTAATACCACTGTTGCAGAGAGTCCTTCAACTTTTCAAGCAGTGTTAGAGCATTACAAATCTAATTCGCCAGATTTATTATGTGTGGTAAGACGAAAAAGAGGATTTTTCACCAAATTATGGGAAAATGATACTATATTGAAAAAAGATTTTCACAGTTCTACCTTACCTGTTCTGGTGTTGAGTGGACTTAAATAAAATTTGGGGCATTAGCTCAGCTGGCTAGAGCGCTACGCTGGCAGCGTAGAGGTCATCGGTTCGACTCCGATATGCTCCACAATTATTTCAAAGCTTTAGACTTATTCTGTCTAAGGCTTTTTTATTTATCACCGAATTAAATTGTTCAAAATAAATAGAGAACATCAATTTTATGGCTTATCTTCTTAACAAACATTATGATTGTTAAATGCCTTATGTAGTTATTATTTAGTATGTTCGCAGCTGTTTAATGCCCCTTACATGAACAAGCCCTTACTAATTATCTATTTTTTGGCGACCTCCCTATTCGCTCAAAAAACATCTTTCAATCCTGAAACCTCTGAAAAAGAGTTGTTTGAATACGCTGAGTACGTAGAAGCTTATGACAAAGTGCTGTCAATTGACGAAGTTTTAGCTAGTGATACACTCAATTACAAAAAGTTAGAATCTGCAAATCATGACCTTGGTTTTACTTCAGAAAACTATTGGGTAAGATTTAAATTAGAAAATTCTTCAAATCACGATAAGCTTTATTTCTTACAAACCGCAAGAGCTATTACCGATGTTGCAAATCTTTATCAGATAGGTGACAAAATTATAGTACACAAAAGTGGTGATCAAATTAACTTTAGTGACAGAGATGTGAGTCACAGGGAAACGGTTTTTAAGATTATTCTTCCTGCAAATACTGTACAGCAGTTTTATATGGAATTATCTAGTGATGGCGAAACCATAAATATCCCTTTAAACCTCTATGATGGAGTTTCCTTTTTTCTTAGTAATTATAGACAGCAATTGTTTTTGGGTCTGTTTTATGGAGTTTTGTTTTTGGCAGGATTGGTTTATCTCTTTTTCTACGGTAGTCTTAAGAGGAAGTCATTTTTGTACTATAGCTTTTATGTGTTTTCCATTGCTTTAATGCAAGCCGCTTTAGATGGTTTTATATATCAATATGTTTTTCCTTCAGGTGGTTATATTAATAGTAGAATGGTGCTTATAGCAGCACTACTTTCTAATTTTTTCTTACTAAAATATTGTGAGTACTTTTTAAATATAAAAGTCAACCTTAAGGGTTTTATGAAAGCTTACAATGTTGTTTATGGTATTATAGTAGTGTCATTTGTAATGCTCTTTATTAGTCCAAAAACTTTTGAACTAAGTTACCCTTTAAGTAACCTTAATGGTCTTATAAGTTTGTTGCTTATTCTTACTACGGTGTTTACCATGAGGTTCAAAAAAATAAAAATCGACCCTTATTTTTCTCTTGGAATATTATTCTTGGTGGTTGGACTTTTAGGCTTTGTAATGAATAATTTAGGACTATTGCCAAGTAATTTTTACACGTTGAATAGTTCTAAGTTCGGATCTGGTTTAGAGGTGGTTTTCTTATCGCTTTCCATGACCAATTTAATAAAGCGATTAAGACAAGATAATGAGAAAGCACAAAAATTAGCTTTAAAAAGATCTGAAGAGATCAGTGAATTGAAAACGTATTTCATGTCTAATATGAGTCACGAGCTACGTACGCCTATTAATGCCATTATGGGAATAGTAGAAGCCGAGATAGGAAATGGTGATAATAGTATTGAAGATCGAAAGAAATATCAAACGATTAGAAACGCGAGCATAAGTCTTCTAAGCAATGTCAACGATGTCTTGGATTTTGAAAAAATAGAAAAGAACGAATTGCAATTACGACATGAAGATTTCAATCCGTCACTAATCCTAAACCAGATTAGTGAAAACTGGAAGTTGGAAGCACAAAATAAAGGCCTAGCTTACAGTTTTGAAATGGATACCGATATACCAGCCAAGGTTTCTGGTGACGCTGATAGATTTGTACAAATCATCAATAACGTATTAAGTAATGCTGTAAAGTTTACTAATAGTGGTCAGGTAATTATGAAGTTGAAATGTATAGACCGACCAGATAATATGTCTGAATTTTCATTTCAAATATCTGATACAGGTGTTGGAATGAATGAAGAAGATAAGGATGATGTATTTAATAGTTTTAATCAGATGCGTTTGAATCACAAACGTCAGTTTGGTGGTATTGGTTTAGGTTTAACCATAGCAAAGCACTTAGTTACTCTGTTTGGTGGTAAAATCAATATTGAAAGTAAAGTAGATGATGGTACGGATGTCTTTATAGAAATACCTTTAACTCAAGTTGCTGATAACAAAACTAGAGACATCGAAAACCATATTGTCTTCGAAAAGCAAATGCATATTTTAGTTGTAGAGGATAATAAGCTGAACCAAATGGTAATCGCCAATTATTAAAAGGGTTAGACAATGTGTCTTTTACCGTTGTTGAAAATGGAGCAGAAGCTATCGATGCTCTGAAAAAGGAAGTTTATAACTTTGTTTTAATGGATCTGCAAATGCCAATTATGGACGGTTATAAAGCTACGAAACTAATTAGAAGTGGAGAATTAGGTCAAGCCGTAGGAAAGATACCAATCATCGCAGTTACAGCAGACGCCATGCAAGAAACAAGACAACGCGTTATGGATTTGGGTATGAATGATTATATGACCAAACCTGTTAAAAAAGAAACACTTCTAAATAAAATAAAACGTTGTTGCGATATCGAACTTAGTGTCGCTTAAGTATGATTTTTAGGAATTTAAAAAAGTAATGATTTCGGCAACAACTTTTTGTAATTCTATTGATAATTCATCCTTCTGCCATGGATGCGAAGTATTAAAAACATGATTGGCACCTTCGATAATTTTCAACTGACTTTTTGGGTTCCATCTGTGTAGAGCTTCTGATTCCTCCATTTTTACTGAGGTGTCATCAGAACCATGAATCACTAAATGAGGGATATTTATTGACTTCGTTGCTTTTTCAATATTTAGTCGTTCTTCATTGGTTTTAAAATCTTCAAAAAATTGAAAAAAGTGTGGCATTTCTTGTTTAGTTCTACCATTGATCACATATTTTACACCATCTTTCTGCCATTGTTCAATATCGCTGTCAGAGCCAAATCGTGAAGCATAGTCGCTAACGCTGGCTAAGGATACCAACTTTGATATTCTACGGTCTTCAGATGCTTTTAAAATGGTAATGCCACCACCTCGACTATGTCCTATTAACGAAATCTCGTTGATGTTTACTTTAGAGTCATTTTTGAAATGTTTTTGAACCCAATCTATAACATCATTTAAATCATCTAATTCTTTTGTGTAATTGTTATGACCAAAAGCCTCAAGATCTGGAAAATCTATCGGGTTTTCCATAGTGCCTCCGTTATGCGAAAAATTGAATTTCAAAAAACAAAAACCCTTACTAGTTATAGCTTTTGCCTTTAAATCCCAAGCTCCCCAATCTTTAAAGCCTTTATAACCATGGCAAAAAATAACGATTGGCTGATTTGTATTTTCTTGGTTATAGAATAGGTCTAAAAGAATGGGTTTCTTGTTAGTTCTTTCCATAACTATGTTTTTCTCAATAATCATTGGTCTAGTTCTTTTTCTATGAAGTCAACATTTGGATTACAGATTTCTATAATCAGATTTTTCAATTCTGTTTCAAAATTTTGAAGCGTTTCTTGAGAGATGAGTTGATCTTTTGTTCTACTAAAAGGAGTTGGTTTTTTTCCAAATTTCAAAAAGCCTTCTCCAAGATTTTTAAAAGATATTATACCACCTTCAATCGGTAATTGAATCTTACTATTTTGATGCATCATATACGCATAGCATAACACTTGAAATGATTTGCTGTACTTGTCGTAATCTGTTGTAAGGTCTTCCCAATCTACAATTTCAACTTTGTTTTGCTCAACTTTCCCAGATTTGTAATCGATCACTCTTGTAATGCCATTAAACTCTTCTATTCGGTCTACTTTTCCTGTTAATTTAACCGGAAAATTTAATTCGTCAATTTTAATTTCAACATTTTCATCAGCTTCAATAACTAGAATTTTAATTTGGTTTCCAGCCTTAAGACTTTCAATTTCTAAATTAATAAAGTTGGAAATGTATCTCTGTGCAATTTCGAATATGATAAGGTTTTTTCCTTTTGAAAAATCTCCTTGATTATAAATTAACTTAAAGTGTTTGGTAACCGTTTCTTTTGTTTTTTCTTTAAATGAGATGAGGTCGTCAATTGTCAAAAACTTTCCTTCAAGAGGTTTATAAAAATCTTCGAGAGTGTTATGAATTACAGAACCTAATGTGTTTGCAGCAATGTTCTCTTCTACGTCTTCAAACTCTTTAATACCTAAAACCTTTTCATAATAAAAGGCTATAGGATTTCTAATGTAATTGGTAAGAGATGATGGTGAAAAACCTTTTGCAGACAGCGTTTTTAATTTCTCAATAACAGCATTGTTTTTTGCAATTTGTTTTAAGCTATTGTTTACAACAGGAACCGATGGCGAGGCAATTTTATGTTTTAGGTTATGAATACCTTCAATATCTAATTGTGTAATAAATCTACTTTTTTCATCTCCTTTTAGTGCATCAATTTCGGTATTGTAGAGTATGTAAACATTTTTTGCGCGCTGTAAAAGTCTATAAAAATGATAGGTGTATACAGCGTCTTTTTCTTTATATGTTGGTAGGTTGTTTTCAACCTTTACATCAAACGGAATAAAGGAATTATTTGTTTTTCCAGATGGCAAAATGCCTTCATTAACCGAACTTATAATGATGGTTTCAAAATCTAAAACACGAGATTCTAACATTCCCATAATTTGTAAACCTTCTAAGGGTTCTCCTTTAAAGTCTAAAGTTTCAGAACTTAGTAATTCTTTAAAAATGGTATGTAAGGTTGCAACAGTTTTTAAATGTTTGTACGTACTATTTAATTCAGTTAACTGATTAAATAATTGATTGAATCGGTAAAGGTATTCTAACTCAAGTTTATTAGAATTTTCAGTATAGTTTGCCTTCATCTTGTAAATAAGATTTGAGCAATTTTTTAAAGCAGTAAGCGCATTATCTTCCCACGAATTGAATAAATAACCTAACAAATCAATGTGAGATTTAGCTAATTTTTTTAGTTGTTCTAAATCTGCATAAACAATATTATTTTTTTGAATATGGGTTGTGATTTCGTCAGCAGTGTTACGACTTTCATACTGAAATAGTCCATGAATAGATGGGTGAGAAAGTATGGCAACAATGTCTTTATAATAGAAATTTTTAGGGTTGTGTTTATGAATCGAAAATAACTTTTCAAATAATGATGCTATTGGTGTAAACTTTAAAGGTAAACCCATAGTAACATTTAAAGCCTTAACACTTTCCGGAATTGAGTTAAGAACAGGTACTAAAAGATTTTCTTCTCCTAATATGACGGCTGTATTAGTAAGATTTTCATTTGTTTGGCTAAGCTGTTCTAAAAGCTGCCCAATATATTTTGCCTGTCCAACAAGTTTAGGAACACCAATGACCTCGATGTTTTTTTGTGCTTTGTAATGCGATGTTATCCAATCGAAAGAATGATTTTTAAAGTATTTCCATTGTGCTTTATGAACTCTTGTGAAAATCCCTGCATCATGTATGGGATCATTTATAAAAGTACTGTCAATATCCCAATAGATATTCGCTAAATCACTTTGTAGTAATCCTTGGATAATTTGTGATTCAGATTCATTGAGGGCATTAAAACCAAGAAAAATATGTTGTACTTCGCTATTGTTTTCAATATAAATTTCTAGGTTATCTACAGCTTCTCGGTAAATTAAACCTTGATAACCTTGTTTGTTTTCAAGAAGGGTTTCGGTATAGGCCAAATAGTAGTCCTTTAAACGCTTCCAGAACATAAGATGACGTTTTACGAGATCAGTTTGCTCTTTTTCTACCGACCAATGATCTAGCTCTTTTATAGCACTTAAATAATCAAAAATCTTTTTTTGAGGGATTAAGTAACGATCTATTTCATTAAAGTCTTGAAGCAATATTTGTCCCCATTTAGAAAAACTGTCAAATGGTTCTAAATCTTTTTCACTTGTAGTTTTTTTGTAAACATCGTATAAAATGAAAAGTAAATCAGTATTGGGTATGTTTTTTAATCCAGATAAATCCTCTACAAATTCTTCTATACTCAGAATTTTTGGTGCAAAAACAGGCTGTTGAATTATTTTGGATAGATGATGTTTTAAAAATACACCAGCACGTTTACTGGGAAGTATAAAAACAAAATCTTCAACGTTTTCATTTTTACGTTGAAGATCTAATAAGACGGATTGTATAAAACTTACCATTATATAAAAATAAAAAACGCTCCGAAACTCGGAGCGTTTTTCAAAATATATTTTAGAAAGTTATTAGTTTGTTAACTTAACTTCTACACGTCTGTTTTCAGCTCTACCAGCTCTAGTTTTGTTAGTAGCGATAGGATTTTCCTCACCGTAACCTTTAGCTGTTAATCTTTCAGCTTTAATTCCATTAGCGATTAAGTAATCTCTAACAGCGTTAGCTCTTCTATCAGATAAAGCTTGGTTAGTAGATTTAGCACCTACACTATCAGTATGACCTTCGATAGCAAAATTTGCTTGAGGGTATTCTTTAAAGATAGCTACCATTGCTTGTAATACTTGGTCAGTTTCTTTTTGGAAAGAAGCTTTACCTGTATCGAATAAGATAGTTCTTGCGTAGCTATTTAAAGTTTCCATTACTTCTTGAGTTGGCTTAACTTCAGGACAACCATTATTTGCAGCTGTACCAGCTTCATTAGGACACTTATCATCTTTATCTAAGATGCCATCACCATCAGTATCTGGCCAAGGACAACCGTTGTTAGCAGCAGGACCAGCTTCGTTAGGACAGTTATCATCGCCGTCAGCAACACCGTCACCATCAGCATCTGGACAACCAGCTAAAGATTTTAAACCAGCAACATCTGGACATTTATCATCTTTGTCAACAACACCGTCACCGTCAGAATCTGGACAACCGTTGAACTCAGCTAAACCTGGAGTGTTTGGACAATCATCTTTAGAATCTTGAATTCCATCGTTATCAGAATCTGGACAACCGTTGAAGATCTCTAAACCAGCTTCTTCTGGACAAGCATCGTCCTGATCATAGATACCATCACCATCTGTGTCAGTTCCTCCAAACTTGAAAGTTAGACCTACTGAATGTTGGAAATGCTTTGATAAATAGTCTTCGAAAGAATGTTTGTAAGTAGACTGTACATTTATCCCTAATTTTTCACTTAACCAAAAATTAAGACCTAATGAACCATTTAAAGTACCAGCTCCAATATCATCAACCCAAGTATAACCACCACCAACGCCAAGATAAGGGTCAATGACTTCTGATCCAAGGATATTCATAAAGCTGTAAGAAACTTTACCATCCAAACCGAAATAAGTTAAATCCTCTAATCTGTCATCACCAAACTTATCTATTTTATTCAAAGAACCAGTAGCGGTGAAAACAAATCCATCACTTAAATATCTTGAAACAGATAAGGTTGAAAGAGAAGGAAGTATATTCCAGTGATCTCCTGTGTTAAAGTATTCATCAAAATAACCTCCTTGTGGTGCATCTTCTCCAACAGGATAAAAATCAACTGCGTTAGCACCAATTGTTATAGCCCATGGATTGTTTTTGTCTTGAGCATTCGAAGTGCTGAAACTCATAAGAAGCACTACGACAAATAATAATCTGCTAAGATTTTTCATATTCAAATTAATTTTAATTTTAAGTGTTAATTGTTGTCAAAAGTAAGTTGTTAAAATTTACTAACAAAGACAAATATAATAAAATATTGTTACAAACCCCTACACAAAGCCGTTTGAACCATTTTAAATTATTTCTAATGTCTTTCCAACTTTAATAAAAGCAGAAATAGCTTTATCTAATTGTTCCTGAGTATGTGCCGCAGATAATTGTACGCGAATTCTGGCTTTGTCTCTCGGAACGACAGGAAAAAAGAAACCAATGACATAGACTCCTTCTTCTAATAGCATGTTAGCCATGGTTTGAGATAATTTGGCATCATAAAGCATTACAGGAACAATTGCAGAATCACCATCAACAATATCAAAACCTGCTTCTTTCATTCCCTTTTTAAAATATTTTGTATTCCACTCTACTTTGTCCCTTAGGGTTGTGTCGTTTTTTAGCATATCAAAAACTTTAATAGAGGCACCAACAATAGTAGGAGCTAAAGAATTTGAAAATAAATAAGGTCTAGATCTTTGGCGTAAAATCTCTATAATTTCTTTTTTTGCTGTGGTATAACCTCCCATAGCACCACCAAGAGCTTTTCCTAAAGTCCCAGTGATTATATCAATTCTTCCTAAAACACCTTTTTCTTCAAGTGTACCAATTCCTGTTTCACCAATAAATCCTGCCGCATGACATTCATCTATCATAACCATNGCATCATATTTATCNGCNANATCACAGATTNTATCNAATGGAGCNACTAAACCNTCCATTGAGAAAACACCATCTGTTACAATGATTTTATAACGTGCTCCGTTTTNGTTTGCAGCAATAAGTTGTTTTTCTAAATCTGCCATATCATTATTTTGGTAACGATATCGTGCAGCTTTACACAATCTAACACCATCAATAATTGAAGCATGATTTAAAGAATCTGAAATTATAGCATCTTCTTTTGAAAGTAAAGGTTCAAAAACACCTCCATTAGCATCGAAAGCTGCGGCGTACAAAATCGTATCTTCTGTACCATAAAAATCTGCAATTTTCTGCTCTAATTCTTTATGAATATCCTGAGTACCACAAATAAACCTTACTGAAGACATTCCGAAACCATGAGAATCTAAAGTGTCTTTAGCTGCTTGTACTACATCTGGATGAGATGACAATCCAAGGTAATTGTTAGCGCAAAAGTTAAGTACTTTTTTTCCGGTATTTAAAGTGATTTCTGCTCCTTGAGGAGAGGTTATTATGCGCTCTTCCTTAAAAAGACCAGCATCTTTTATAGATTCAATTTCTTCTTGTAAGTAATTTTTAATATCTCCGTACATAGTTTATATATTAAGTTATACAAAGATACTAAGTGTGTTTCAGACTTCAATGACATCAACGGAGTCATTTATATAGACTAATATTTTTTTGGTTACAGAGAGGTTCATTTGATTAAGAATTAGCTCATATCGCTCCAATTGTTTTACATAACTAGGCTTGTGCGCACCAGTTTTATAATCTATAATGACAACCTCTTGTTTTGAGTTAATATTTAAACGGTCTGGTCTTATTATTTCACCATAATTAGTCACAATATCTTGCTCCATGTAAATGGTGTATTTATCATTAAAATAGGCACTTAAATTAGGGTGTCCAATAACCTGAGAAACGAGTTTTTTCAAGGTTTCTAACTGTTCACTTTGGATATCACCAGACATCAACACCTCTTCCATGGCATAATCGATATCTTGGTTGGTCCTTACTTTTGATAAAATTAAATGTACAAGATTACCTCGCTCAATAGCTTGTTCTTGTTTAGTGTCCCACAATAGACCTTCCTTGGTAATTATTCTAAGATTATGATTTTCTTTTGGTACAGAAATTAAAGTAATAGAATTTAAACTATCTGTGGCTTCGGTTTTAAGTGAATTTTTTTCAGCCTTTCCAAAAGTATAGATGAGTTGATTGTCATTCCATAAATCTTCTTCTTTAAGATATGAAATAAACATACCAGAAAAGGTGTTATCTTTCACCACACCTTTAGTAGAAATATCTTTTTTTGAAATAATAAAAAGCTGTTTTTCGGCCCTTGTCAAGGCAACATAAAGAAGATTAATGTTATCTAATTCTAATTTTGATTGTCTGTTTTGATAAATTTCTCTTCCCGCTTCACCGAATTGTTCAACATCCTTATTGTAGTTAATTAACAAGGTTTCAAAACCATTATAATCATCTTTATTTACTGGGAACCAAATTTTTGGATCTAACTCTCTATAGATGTCTAGTTCAGCAAATGGAAAAATAACAATAGGGAATTCTAGGCCTTTCGATTTATGAATAGTCATAATCTCAACAGCATTAGTATTGTTTGGGGACACGATACTTAATGCGTCTTTCTTATTTTCAAAATAAGTAACAAAATCGACTAAATCAGAATTTTTCTTTTGCGTAAATTCTAAAACAATATCTAAATAAAACTGAACGTAAGCATCAGATTCCTTGTTAAGCTGAAAACGTCTCACTAAGTCTTCTACAAGCTCGTACAATGGCTGTTGAAGTAATTTTTCTTTATTTAAAAAGATGTTTAAATCTTTAAAGCCCTCAAGAAAGCTTGATAAGTTTTTTTTGAGATAACTTTCAAAAAAAAGATGCTGATCTTCAACCTGATGTTGCTTAGCTAAAAAGGATAATAGCTCAATTTTAAGTTCATCATTATTTGGCTGAATTAATAGCTTCAGGAAGTTTGAAAGGAAGTCAACCTTATCAGAATTTTTTAGCAAAAGTGTTTCAGAAGAGGTGATTTTCACTCCTTTTTCTGTAAGATAATTGGCGATCTGAACACCTTCTTTTTTCTTTCTTACCAAAACACAAATATCGCTTAATGCATAATCATTATCTAAACAGTGTTGTATAGTTTCTAAGGTTTGAGAAGCATAAAGTTCAGCGGCATCATCTTCCTTTTGAATATCCAAAAATTGAAGGTTAACATAGCCTTCNTAATCTGNATGCTTATTTTGACTTGAATTTTGATACAAGTCCGCATAATCANCAAGGCTAAAATAGCGTTCACTCAAAAATTTAAAAAACGAATTATTAAAANCAATAATCTNTTTTGANCTTCTNTAGTTGGTCTCTAATGCTAAGACATTAGGTTCAACATGAAAAGGGTTTACAGTTTTGTTATATAGATCAATAAACTGCTCAGCTTCACCGCCACGCCATCTATAAATTGCTTGTTTGGCGTCGCCGACCAGCATTGTGGTGCCATTTGCTGATGATAAAGCATTATCTAATAAAGGCACCAAATTTTGCCATTGTAAAGTTGAAGTATCTTGAAACTCATCAATAAAATAATGTTTGAACTTTTCTCCCAAGCGTTCGTAAATAAATGGTGTGGGTTGGTTTTTTATTTCATTGCTAATGATTTTATTAAATTCTGAAATAAGCATTTTATTTTGCTCTTCTTTTAAGGTGTCTAATTCCTTTTGAATGGCATTTAAAACAGAAAGCGGTGTAATATTTCTGTAGACAGCTTTCTTAAATTTCACCTCGTAAATCAGAGCTTTAGTTTTTGTAAAAGCATCGGATAAATTTGGTTGAATACTCTCAATAGTTGAAGCAATAAACTCAGTAACACGTTTTGGATAGAGTGTNTTTCCTTCGATTAAATCTGTTTGCCAGTTAGAGTCNAAACTTACATTATAATCTTTTCGTTGTAGTTTTTCAAAATGATTTGGTAAAGATTTACGGTTAAAATCGTCGTGTTGTAAACCACATTCGTTTATTAAATTCAATGTGGCTTCAGCAGTTTCCACAATGAGATTTTCAATTGTTTTTATCTGACTAACAAGCTGCTTTTTTAAGGCTTTAAAATCTTCTAGTGATTTATTTTTTAGCGTGTTTAATGCAGTTATGTCATTTTCGTTAACAAGTAGCTTTGCTATTTTATTAAAATCAT
>PAJL01000049.1 GCA_002706045.1 Flavobacteriaceae bacterium | reverse complement strand
CATTTTCCTAATTGTTCTAATTGTTTTCTTAATGGTAATGTGTTAAAATAATTTGCCATTTTTTTTGATTTAGAAAATAGAACATAGACGAAAGAGAATTGACTAAATAAAGCCTAAAAATTCTTCTTTAATCATTTAGTTTCTATTTTAATTTATTTGTTTTTTTAGTAATTAAATGCCTCTAGCATTTTAGTTATTTCCATTGGTGTTTTGGTGACTGCAATTCGTCCAGAACGTGTAAATTGTAAAATTCCAAAAGCACTTAATTCTCTGTGTAATAATTCTATTTCGCTACGTCTTCCTGATTTTTCAAGTACAAAAAATTCTTTATTTACAGTGACGATTCTTGCGTTACTTTCTTTAATAATATTTTGAATTTGTCGCTCTTCAAACAATAAATCTGATTTGATTTTGAACAGACAAGACTCTTGATAAATGGTTTCTTCTTCGGTGTGATAATAGGCTTTAATCACCTCAACCTGTTTTTCAATTTGACCAATAATTTTTTTCATTTGGTCTTCGGTTAACTTCACCACAATGGTCCATTTAGACACATTTTCAATTTCTGAAATTGAAGAGTTTATACTTTCAATATTGATGTGTCTACGTTGAAATATTGCCGAAATACGGTTTAATAATCCGATATTATTTTCGGTATAAATAGAAACGGTATATAATTTATTTTCACTCATAATTACTCTAATCTTACGTCTGAAACACTTGCACCTGTTGGTATCATCGGGAATACATTATCCTCTTTTTCAACCATAACTTCTAAGAAATATGCACCTTCAGTTTCCATCATTTCTTTTACAGCATTGGCTAAATCTTCTCTTTTAGACACGCTTTTTGCATTAATATGATAGCCTTTAGCAATCGCTACAAAATCTGGATTTTCAATTTCTGTAGACGCATAACGCTTATCAAAAAATAGTTGTTGCCACTGTCTTACCATACCTAAAAAATTGTTGTTTAACACTACAATTTTTACTGGTACTTTGGTTTGAAAAATGGTTCCAAGTTCTTGGATGGTCATTTGATAACCGCCATCACCAGCAATCATCACCACATCGCGTTCTGGTGCGCCCATTTTTGCACCAATTGCAGCTGGTAAGGCAAATCCCATAGTTCCTAATCCACCAGACGTAATGTTACTTTTAGAGACGTTAAAATCTGCATAACGACACGCAATCATTTGGTGCTGACCAACATCGCTAACAATTGCTGCCTCACCTTTGGTTTGTGCATTAATCTCTTTAAGCACTTCGCCCATAGTTAAGCTATCTTTTGAAGGATGTAAATCGTTTTTTATGACTTTATCAAATTCAATTTGATATAAATCTTTAAATTTTTGATGCCACTCTGTATGCGAATTTTCTTTTAAAAGTGGAAGAATTGCCGCCAATGTATCTTTTGAATTTCCTAAAACTGCAATATCTGTTTTTACATTTTTATCAACTTCTGCCGGATCAATTTCAAAATGAATCACTTTTGCCTGTTTAGCGTATGTTGCTAAATTTCCTGTGACACGATCATCAAAACGCATTCCGATTGCGATTAAAACATCACATTCATTAGTTAAAACATTTGGCGCATAATTACCGTGCATACCAACCATACCGACATTTAATGGATGAGTTGAAGGAATTGCCGAAGCCCCTAAAATAGTCCAAGCCGATGGTAAACCAGCTTTTTCGATAACCGCTTTAAATTCAGCTTCAGCTTCACCTAAAATCACACCTTGTCCCCAAACGACAAGAGGTTTTTTTGCATTATTTATTAAATCTGCAGCAGCTTTTAAATCGGCTGGATTAGTTTCAGGAATTGGCTTATAACTTCTAATTCCTGAACATTTTTCATATTTAAAATCGAATTCTTCAAATTGTGCATCCTTAGTAATGTCTATTAAAACTGGACCAGGACGACCACTTTTTGCGATGTAAAATGCTTTAGCGATGACTTCAGGGATTTCTGAAGCTTTTGTCACTTGATGATTCCATTTAGTCACAGGTGTAGAAATACCAACAATATCCGTTTCTTGAAACGCATCGCTTCCTAATAAATGCGAGCCAACTTGCCCCGTAATACAAACCATAGGCGTGCTATCTATTTGCGCATCTGCAATACCTGTGATTAGGTTAGTTGCGCCAGGACCAGAAGTTGCCATAGCGACACCAACTTTACCAGAAATGCGTGCGTAACCTTGCGCTGCATGCGTTGCACCTTGTTCATGACGCGTTAAGACATGATGAATTTCGTTTTGAAATTTATACAGCTCATCGTAAACTGGCATAATTGCGCCGCCAGGATAACCGTAAAGCACATCTACGCCTTCTGCTATTAAGCTTCGAACAACTGCTTCACTACCCGAAATGCGAATAGTTTTTGAAGTAGATTGCTCGTTGTTTTTTATCGTTTTTGTTTCCATAAATTAGTATGGCGTTAATTAGTTTCTATTCTAAAACTCGTCGGTAACACAACCTTTGGATGCAGACGACACCGTTTTAGCATATTTGTAAAGGACACCACGATTAAATTTTAATTCTGGTGCTTTCCATGATTGTTTTCTTTGTGATAATTCTTCTTCTGAAACTTCAAGTTGAATAGTATTGGTTTCAGCATCTATTGTGATAAAATCACCATCTTTAACTAATGCGATTGTACCACCATCTTGAGCTTCTGGTGTGATATGACCAACCACAAAACCGTGTGTTCCACCAGAAAAACGTCCATCGGTAATTAACGCTACGTCTTTACCTAAACCTGCTCCCATAATGGCTGCAGTTGGTTTAAGCATTTCTGGCATTCCTGGTCCGCCTTTTGGTCCTTCGTATCTAATGACAACCACATCTCCCTTTTCTACTTTACCATCTCTAATACCATCGTTTGCTGCGTATTCACCTTCAAACACTTTTGCTTTTCCGCGAAAACGTAACCCTTCTTTACCTGTGATTTTGGCAACACTTCCATCTTCAGCTAAATTGCCATACAGCATGCGCAAATGACCTGAGATTTTTATAGGTTCTTCGATAGGTTTTATCACATCTTGACCTTCGGTTAAATCATTAACATCTAATAAATTTTCGGCTAATGTTTTTCCGGTTACAGTTAAACAATCACCATGGATTAAGCCTTTTTTCAATAGATATTTTAAAACTGCAGGAATACCACCAACTGCATGCACGTCTTCCATTAGGTATTTTCCGCTAGGTTTTAAATCGGCTAAAAATGGTGTGTTGTCACTTATGTTTTGAAAATCTTTTAAAGTGAAATCAATATTTGCCGCACGAGCAATTGCTAAAAAGTGAAGCACTGCATTTGTCGATCCTCCTAAAATAGTCACCAAACGAATAGCGTTTTCTAAAGATTTGCGAGTAATGATATCACTTGGTTTAATATCTTTTTCAATTAACAATCGCATTGCTTCACCAGCTTTTATAGCTTCTTGTTTTTTCTCTTCGCCTGTTGCTGGATTTGATGAGTTGAAAGGTAAGGTCATTCCTAAAGCTTCAATTGCTGACGCCATCGTATTTGCAGTATACATTCCGCCACAAGCACCAGCGCCAGGACAAGCTTTTTCAACTATATTTTGATATTCGGTTTCATTCATAGTACCAGCGACTTTGCTTCCCCAAGCTTCGAAAGCGGAAACGACATCTAATTTTTTTCCGTTATGGCAACCAGAATCAATGGTTCCGCCATACACCAAAATACTTGGTCTATCTAAACGAATCATCGCCATTAATGCGCCAGGCATATTTTTGTCACAACCAACAACGGTTATTAATCCGTCGTAACTCATTGCTTGCACAACGGTTTCCATAGAATCGGCAATAATATCTCGTGACGGTAAGGAATACCGCATACCTGGTGTACCCATGGAAATTCCGTCACTTACACCAATGGTATTAAAAATTAAGCCTACAACATCTTCATTTTTTGTGCCTTGCTTAGCGAGTTTTGCTAAGTCATTTAAGTGCATATTACATGGATTACCTTCGTAACCTGTACTTGCAATACCTATAATGGGTTTATAAAAATCTTCTTTGGTTAATCCTATTGCGTGCAACATTGCTTGTGCAGCTGGTTGCGTTGGATCTTGTGTTACTGTTTTACTATATTTATTTAGTTGACTCATTACGTTTATAGACATTCTTTTAGAAGTTCTAAATTAGTTATTAGCTAAGCCTTTTTTAAGGATATGATTCTTTTAATCTAAACCCAAGACTGTTTTGCTTTATTTAAAATACTGAATATCAATATTTTGAATTTAATTTTATATGATGTTCAGATTCTGGATAATTTTCCTTTGTTATCTTTTTTGTGATATTGGTACAGTATTGTTTTTATAATATTTAAGACTTGAACTGTGAGTAGAGTTAAATTGTTACTTTTAAGCTAAAATTCGTATTGTTAATATATGAGACATTTAATTCTAATTTTCTTCCTAATACTTTTCAACCCGCAATTAGTTTTTGGTCAATTTTCTCCTAGTATACATAACTATAGTATTGCGGAATATAAAGCAGGAAATCAGAACTGGGATATTGCTAGGGCAGACAATGGAAAGGTCTATGTCGCTAACAATAGTGGGTTGTTGGAATATGATGGACTTGTTTGGCAGTTTTATCAATTACCTAACAAAACGGTGGTAAGGTCAGTGTTAACAGTTGATGATATTGTCTACACAGGATCTTACGAGGAATTTGGTTATTGGGAGAAAGATGAATATGGAGCCTTGGTCTATAATTCTCTCAGTGATGAAGTTTCTGGCGAAATTTCTCCTAACGAAGAGATTTGGCAAATAGTTAAGTTTAGAGACAAAATAATCTTCCGTTCGTTTAGTAATGTTTATGTCTACGATAGTAATAGTGTTACCAGNCTAAGGCCAAATTCTACTGTGATATCTTGTAGTGTTGTGGATGGTGANCTNTACATAAGTACATTAAANCAAGGAGTTTATTTGCTNAAAGAAAATGAGCTTCAGCAGTTTTATAATAATGACTTACTTCTAGATGCTAAAATTATATCTATAGATAAATATAANGATAAGNTATTGTTNACCACTTCATTAAGAGGATGCTTTTTTTTAGAAAATGGTANACTTAGCANAACNAGNTNTGAAGTTAACGAGCAAATAAAGTTACACCAGCTTAATAATTTTTCCATNTTAGATTCTGGTGAAATGATTTTTGGGACAATAAAAGATGGAGTTTTTGTAACAGACATTAATGGGAATATTAAGTTTCATATCAATAAGGAAAATGGACTTTTAAATAATACTGTTTTAGGGCAGTCTTTAGACGAAGACAACAATCTTTGGTTTGGGCTAGATAATGGTGTTGCTAATATTGAGCTTAATAGTAGTAATTATTTTTATAATGATGTTTCTGGGAAATTAGGTGCTGTTTATGATATAATTGAATTTAAAGATGTTATATATATAGGAACTAATACAGGATTGTTTAAACTTGATGAAAATGATCAATTAGACTTTGTAGAAGGTTCACAAGGTCAGGTTTGGGATTTAAAAATTATTGAGGGTGAATTGTTTTGTGGTCATAATGAAGGTACTTTTCTGGTTGATGGTGATGATTTTAAAATGATATCCTCTCACACAGGTGGTTGGACTATTAAAAAAGTACCAGAAACAGAATCAACATATATTCAAGGAACTTATTCTGGCTTGGTGAGGTTTAGAAAACATTCTGGTAGCTGGGAGGGTAAGCACTTAGGGAAAACTACTATTCCTTCAAGATTTTTAGTTTTTGAAAACTCTAAAACCGCATGGGTGGCTCATGCAACAAAAGGTGTTTTTCGTGTGAATTTTGATGAAAATCATGATACAATAACTTCAATTTCCGATTATCAAAATAAAGGGATTACTTCAGATTACAATGTAAGGTTGTATAATATCATGAATAACATTTGTTTTAAAGCAAATGAAGGATGGCAAAAATATGAAGCTATATTAGATTCAATTATACCTTTCAAACTGCTGAATGAAAAGTTGGGAAAAGATAATTATGTTATATCTGAAGAGGATGTTCAGCCTTTTGCATTAAAGAATAGTAGTGGGTTTATAAGTTTTAAATCTTTTACAGATGATAATGATGGCCTAGTTCTTAATGATAAGTTTTTGAAAGACAGATATATAATTGGTTATGAGAATATATCAAAGCTAGAAGATTCTTCCTATGCACTCAATCTGGATAATGGTTTTATGATTATCAATAGTACTTCAAAAAATAATATTGAATTATTTAAACCAGATGTCGAAAAAATTCTTGTGAATGGTAATCTTATATCTGCTGAAAAATCTTCAGTTGAGGCTATTGCTTTTAATTATAATAAATCTATTGTAGTAGAGCTTTCTTCGGCTAAATCTATAAATCATTTTTTTGAATACAAGATACCAGGTTTAAATGAAGGTTGGACTAAAGTTGAAGGAAATAGAGCGACTTTTAATAATCTAAAAGATGGCGTTTATGATATTTCTTTTAGGACAAGAGATACTTCTGGTAATATTTCTGAAGCTCATTCTATTAAAATTGATGTGTTGCCACCATGGTACCGAGATAAGTTAGGTCTGTTGTTGTATTTTGTAATTCTTGCATTGATTTTAGCTTCGTTTTATATAATGCACAATAGAAAAGTAGCTAAAGAGCAAAGAGTGATTAAGATTAAATATCAGAAAGAGCAACAAAAATTATTACGTGAAAAAACCTTAGAGAACGAAAAGCGCATTGTGCAATTAAAGAATGAATCACTTCATAATGAAATAAAGCTTAAGAGTAAGCAGTTAGCCAATAATGCAATGGCATTGGTTAAGAAAAATGAGACACTTCAAGAAATCAAAAAAGAGCTAATGTTAAATAAAGATGGGTTTAGTAATTACTACGCTTTTAAAAAGCTAGTTAAAAAGCTAGATAATTCAATAGTTCTTAAAGATGAATGGGAAGTTTTTGAAGAAAATTTTACTCAAGTTCATGATGAATTTTTTGAAATACTAAAATCTAGACATTCTAAACTTACGCCAAAAGATTTAAAGATCTGCGCATACATCAAAATGAATCTTTCATCAAAAGAGATAGCTCCTTTAATGAATATCTCTGTGAGAGGTGTTGAAACTCATCGTTACCGTCTAAAAAAGAAGTTGGATTTAGAAAATGACATTTCTGTCGTTGATTATTTGTTGAATATTAAAAAATAGACGTATTATTTTATTCAATACTCAAATTTAACTACGTCATTAGTACGTCAATTACCCGTTTTGTTTTTAACTACAACGTTTTTTTAATAGTTTTAAGCTACGTCAACAGTAAGTTTTTTTAATAAAAACGCAAATACTCCATAAATGTGGCGTAATTAAAATGTAAACCGATGTTAACACTATTTAACATTAGATTATAATTTAGACACTGGAATAAAAACTAACTATCTAATCTAATATTAATTAATTTTATGAAAACAAAAATTAGTCTATTGTTAATGCTATTTTTTTCATTTAGTGCCTTCGCACAACAGATGGATATAAATGGTGTTGTAACAAGTAAAAGTGATGGTTTGCCTTTGCCCGGCGTAAGTATTATTGTTAAGGGTACTACAAGAGGTACAACATCAGACTTTGATGGTAAGTATTCGATATCGGTCAGTAGTGGTGATCAATTAGAATATAGCTATCTAGGTTTTAAAACAATGGTTATTACTGTTGAAAACCAAACAACTATCGATGTTTCATTAGAAGATGATGTAGAGTCTCTTAATGAAGTTGTTGTGGTCGGTTATGGTACGCAGAAAAAAGCAGATTTAACAGGAGCTATATCAACTGTGAAGTCTGAAGATATCGCGCGTACTCCAAATAGTAACGTTGCTCAATCTTTACAAGGTAAAGTTGCTGGTGTACAAATTACTAGTAATGGTTCTCCTGGAGATTCGCCAACGGTGAGAATTCGTGGAGTGGGATCATACGCTGCAGGAAATAATCCGCTTTATGTCGTAGACGGTATGTTCTATGACAATATTGACTTTTTAGATAGCAGCCAAATTGAAAGTTTTTCTGTTTTGAAAGATGCGTCTTCTGTATCTATTTTTGGTCAAAAAGGGGTTAATGGTGTTATCATCATTGAAACTAAAAGAGGAAGAAAAGAACAAAAGCCAGTGTTTACTTATAATGGGTATACAGGTTTTCAAACAGCACAGAATGTTGTTAAGATGGCTAATGCTGAACAGTTTGTAACTATGGCTTATGAGTCTGGATCAGATGCAGACATTCAATTTGTCGAAAATGCGATTCAACGTTATGGAAGAAGTCGAGTAAACCCAAACATTCCCAATGTTAATACGGATTGGTATGATGAAATATTAAGATTGGCTCCTGTTTCAAGTCATAGTATAGGTGTAACTGGTGGTAGTGAAAATGCTAATTACAGTTTCAATTCTAGTTATTTTTCTCAGGAAGGTATATTAGATATGAAAAATGAATATGAGCGTTTTAATATTCAATCAAGTGTTGATATTAAGGTGTCTGATAGATTAAAAGTTGGAGCTAATATGGTTTTTAGTAACGCAACTAAGTATAACCCTGAAAATAGTGCATGGTTTCAAGCTTATTTTGCTGTTCCAATACTGCCAGTTTATGATGAGTTAAATACGGAAGCAACTCCTATACCATTTTCTGATGCAAGAGTATTAGGGTATCGTGGCTCTCAAAACCCATTTCCTGTAATGACATTCAATAATAACAGGTTAAAAATTAAAAAAATATTAGCGAGTGCTTACATGGAGTACCAGTTAATACCAGATAAATTAAAGTTTAGAACCTCTTACAGTCACGATTTTTCTACGATTTCTGAAAGAAATGTGAGGTTGCCATATTTTGTGTCTCAGAACTCTCAGAGAGAAGTTTCTTCTATTAGAAGAGCTAATCAGGAGTATTCTAATCAAATATGGGATAATACATTAACATATACCGAAAGTTTTGGTAAACATAATTTAACTCTTCTTGCAGGATCTTCATTTAGAGATGAGCAAAGAAACGTATTCCAAGCTACAGGAGACAATATAAGAGGTGTACAGTTAGAGAGTTCATGGTATTTGAACTTTGCTGATCCTACTTCTTTCGGTAATGATAGGGTTTCAGAAATAGGTGATCGATTTTATTCGCTTTCTTATTTTGGAAGATTAGAGTATAGTTACGATGACAAGTATTTATTAAACGCTACTGTAAGAACTGAAGGAGATTCTAAGTTCCCTCGTGAGATATGGGTAACTACACCTGCCTTTGGTTTAGGTTGGGTAGTGTCTGAAGAAAGCTTTATGGAAGATAATGGTATTTTCGATTTTCTTAAATTAAGAGGAAGTTGGGGACAATTAGCAAATGGTGCTTTAGGTGATAGTTCAGGTACTAGAACAATTTCTAATATCACTACAGCTATTGACGATATTCCTACAGATGGTTTTATAAGTTCAAGTAATTATCAAGACTTAGAGAGAGAAATACTTGAAGAGACTAACTTAGGTTTAAGTGCAAGACTTTTTGATAGTAAATTATCTTTAGAAGCTGATTACTATATAAGAGATACAAAAAAATTAGTAATTCCTGTAGACCAACCAATTGTGAGTAATACAATTTTAGAAAATGTTGGTGAGATGAGAACTCAAGGTATAGAAATAGCTGCTAATTGGTCTCAAATGTTAAATGATAACTGGAGTTTTTCTGTAGCTGGTAATATTGCTACATTAAATAATGAGGTTACTAAAGTAAATAGTGCAGCAGGTTATTTTGATACAGGTCAAGCGGAATTTCGTCAAAGATCCATGGTTGGAGAACCAATAGAGGCATTTTTTGGTTGGGAAGTAGTAGGTGTATATCAAAATGATGAAGAAATACAAAATGACCCTATAGCTGTAGCAAATGATTTAGTGCCAGGGGATTTTAAATATAGAGATCGAAATGGAGATGGAGAAATAAACGCAGATGATAGAACAGTAATCGGTTCTTATCTACCGTCTTTTGTGTATGGTGGTAATCTACAAGTATCTTACAAGCAATTTGATCTTTCAGTTGCTATTGCAGGACAAACAGGTAACGATATACTTAATAGAAGACGAGGAGAGGTTTTATTTACTAATGATACCAATATGGATGCTGATTTTGCTATAAACAGATGGCATGGAGAAGGAACTTCGAATTCTTATCCTTCATCAGAAGGTAGAAGAAAGGCGTGGAACCAAAGAATGAGTACATTTTTTGTGGAAGACGGTTCGTTTTTTAGAATTCAAAATATCCAACTAGCTTATACTATACCGCAAAGTACTATTAAAGGAATTAAAATGCCAGAGGTTAGATTAACTTTTACAGCAGATCGCCCATTGACATTGTTTAACTACAATGGGTTCACTCCGGAAGTAGCTAACGGAATTGATAGACAGCCTTATCCAATACCTGCAGTTTATACTTTTGGTGTTAACATTAAATTATAAAAAAAAGCACGATATGAAAAAAATTAAACAATTAAAGTGGTTAACGTTTTTGTTAGTTACCTGTACAGTATTTTATTCTTGCTCTGATAAATTAGAAGAGAATGATGGGCAAGTTGCAGCTGATGATTTAGACTTTACTCAAACAGGAGATATGGTATTGCCTTTAATTGGGGCTTATTCAGAAGTTTATTCAAGAGGTTGGGAAGATCCAATATTAGTTGGTGTAAGAGGTGATGATGTAAATGCAGGAGGTGTTGGTGATGCCCAAGGTGGTCTAACAAATGCAGATTTATATAATTATGACAATAACTATTGGATGTTTAATCAAGTTTGGAGTAATTTCTATGGCGACTTGGTAGATATAGTTAATTCAGGAGAAACAATTCAGAGGTATAAAGAGTTTGCTACAGGTAGTGATATAGCTTTAGCTGATCAGTATATAGCTGAAACAAAAGTGTTGAGTGGTTTTCAACATTTACAGATGTCTCGTCTTTGGAGTGATATCTTCATTATAACTACATCTAATGTTTCTGAAGATATAGATAATGGTGTTGATACAAAAGAAGAGGTGATGCAGTATGTATCTGATCTTATGGATGAAGCAATTCCCTTTTTACCAGATTTAAGACCTAATGAAAGAACAGACGTTAGAGGAGGTGTAACAAAATATACAGCTCTGGCAATAAAAGCGATGGCGAACCTTGAGCTTGAGAATTATCAAGGTGTGGCAGATGCCACGGCTGAAATTATAGAGTCAGATAAATTCATGTTATATGATGACTATTACGAACTTTTTAAAGAAGATGGTCAGTTAAGTAATGAAAACTTATTTGAATTACAATTTTCGGATTATGGGCAAGCAACAGGTGATGTAAACAACCATTTATTTGCACCTTTTGGTCCACCAAGTTGGACACCAGTGGTATCTACTGCTTCTTCAGGATGGGGATTCTATGAGCCAAGTTTAAAATACATAAAATTCATGATAGATAGAGGTGACGAAACTCGTTTAGTTACAAGTGTTTGTTTTACTCCTAGAGGTATGGATGAGTTAATGTCAGATCCTAATTACGCAACTTTACCGAGCTACGTATCTAACACTACTCTAGATGGTGACATTTTTAATGATACCACTAGGTTTATGTTTGCTAGTGGCAAGCACTATTGGCCATCAAATCAATTAACACCTGGAAGAAATAGTTATGGTTCAGGTAAAAACTTTTTGGTTATTCGTTATGCTGAAATCTTATTAATGTATGCCGAGGCATTGACGCATGGCGCATCTGGAAGTGTTCTTACAGCAGACCAGGCAGTTAACTTGGTTAGAGAAAGAGCAAATATGTCTCCTATTTCAGGAGTTACAACAGATGATGTTATGGATGAGAAGTTTGCCGAATTAGGTATGGAGTGGGGAATTCGTTATTTTGATATGATAAGATTGAATCAATACGACGAGTTAAGTTACGATGGGCGTACTTTCACTGCAGATGCAGAGTATTTGCCTTATCCGCAAGATCAGCTAGACCTTCTACCTCTAGAGAACAATTAAAATAATGACTAATATGAAAACAATAAATAAATTTATATATCTGTTTAGTTTAATACTAGTAACGTCTTGTTACGATGGTATAGACCCAATAACAGAAGTTGATCCAGGACCAGATGCTGGTGCACCTATAGTAGATATTTTATACCCTTCTGAAGGTGACGAAATTAATACTATCGAATTGGTAGTACCAATAGATATTTCTTTTAGAGTAGAAGATGATATAGAGGTAGCATCAATAACTGTAAGTTATGATGATGATCAAATAGCATCTTACAATGGAAGTAATGATACATTTTTAGATTATAGAATTGTAGAAAGAGATCTTACTTATGATAATGTAACAACAGGTGAGCATACAGTGTCTGTAACAGCTACAGATATAGCTGGTAACTCTACGACTTCTTCGGTTACATTTGAAAAAGCACCACCTTACGAACCAATTTTCCCAGGTGAAGTTTTTTACATGTCTTTTAATGGTATTTTTACCGAATTAGTATCCTTGGATGATCCAGTTCAAGTTGGGACTCCTGAATTTGCAGGTGAAGCATTTGATGGTTCAAATTCTTTTAGAGCTTCTGAAGATTCGTATTTGACCTTTCCAATCGATGATTTAATGTTCGGTTCTAATATGAGCGGTGCCTTTTGGTACAAAGTGAATGCTGAACCAAACAGATCAGGAATATTGACAGTAGGTGATGATGCTGATGATAGAAATCAAGGATTTAGATTATTTAGAGAAGGTTCTGCTACAGAGCAAAGAATAAAACTTAATGTAGGAACTGGTACTGCTGAGAGTTGGAATGATGGTGGCGATCTGGATACAGGCGCTGCCGGAGATCACGCCAATCGATGTGCTGATCATGGCAGCGATCATGCCGATGC
>PAJL01000048.1 GCA_002706045.1 Flavobacteriaceae bacterium | reverse complement strand
CTGGCATCATAACATCTAAAATAATAAGATGTGGTTTATGCTTTTTGGCTTTTTCAACAGCTTCTACGCCATTTTCACCAGTTATAACTTGATAGCCTTCCGCAGATAAGTTATATCCAACGATTTCTAAAATATCTGGCTCATCATCAACCAGCAGAATTTTGATATCCTTTTTTTTCACTGTTAAGGTAATTTTAAGGTTGCGTAAAGATAAAATTTAAATAGTTCATTGGTATAGTGATTGCAATTGATAACAATTCGCTAACATTAATTTCTAAGATACTGTAAATTACTATAGTCTACAAATTGCTTTGTTAACTAATTGTAAAGAAGAAACTTATTAACACTTTCATTTCTCTTGAGTCACTATTTGTTAGTATATTTACAGTCTAATTTTTTAAAAATCGATTATGAAAAAAATTTACTTTTTATTTTTTAGCCTGTTAATTTCTTCTTTGTCCTTCGGACAAGATTTGTTATTAAATGGGAATTTTGAAACTTGGACTGACGTAAACACTCCTACTAGTTGGACAAAAATTGAAAATGTTGACCAAGAGTCTACTGAAGTACATGGCGGCAATTACGCTGTAATGCATACTGCTGACGGCACAAAAGATTTGGGTCAAACTATAAGTGGTATTACACCAGGCAATAGTTACACTATCTCTTTATGGTATAAAGTTGACGCTGGAGCTGGAGATGGTACTGATGCTAGAATTTGGAGTTATTGGAGAGACAACNCAGATAGTAATATTNATGATAANGCAGACGAATTAAGAGGACCTAACAACTCTTACTTTGATNNTAATNNNAANCNATGGACAGAGTACNCAGTNACNCTAACAGCNCCTGCAANTGCTGCTGGTTTTTATTTTGANGTAAGATCTTANGGAACTGCTATTGTATATTGGGATGATTTTTCTTTTNTAGAACAAGNAGTAACAACACCNTCCGTGAATATTGATTCACCTGCTGANGCTACNNTTTTNAACCCAGGAACAACTTCTGTAGATATCGAATTCTCTACTTTAAATATTGATTTAAACACTGCAGGAAACCAAGTAAACGTTACTGTTGATAGCAATTCTACGGATACAGATGTAACAAGTCCGTACACAATAACTACAACTGATGGACAGACTTACAATGTAACTGTAGATCTATTAGAAGGAGGTGTTGTTGTAGATACTAAAACAGTGTCATTTTCTGTAGCTTCTTCTAGCTCTGTTGCTAACATTACAGCTCTTAGAGCAGGAACTCTTGGTGAATTTTACGAATTAACTGGTGAAGCTATAATTTCTTACATTGTTACAGACGGTTCAAGAAATCAAAAATATATCCAAGATGGAGATGCAGGAATCTTAATTGATGATACTGCTGGTACATTGAGTACTTCTTTTAACAATGGTGATGGCATCACAGGATTGCAAGGTCAACTAACTGAGTATGCTGGAACACTTCAGTTTGTTCCTAGCGCTAATGTAGCCAGTGCTTCTTCTACAGGCAATACATTAACACCAATAGTTGTGAGTGCAGCTGAACTTATTACAAATGGAGAGACTTACGAAAGTAGGTTAATCACTTTAAACAACGTAACTTTTGAAGATACTGGTGTTTTCGTAGACAACACAAACTATAATGTTGCTGATGGAACAGATGTAACTATTTGTAGAGTTGCTTTTGGTGATGAAAATTTAATTGGACAAACTATACCAACTGCTGCTTCAAGCATCACTGGTTTAGGTGGTCAATTTAATGCTGATTATCAGATTTTCCCAAGATATGCTAGTGATATTGCAGCTCCTCTTAGTCTTGATAATNTTAACTCTAACGCTTTTAGTCTTTATCCAAACCCAACTAATACTGGTTCTGTAAATATTACTTCTAACAATACTGGTGATATGTTGGTAGAAGTTTATGATATATTAGGTAAGCGTGTTAAAAACCAAACTTTAACAAACAACACTTTAAATGTGTCTAGCTTAAAGTCTGGTATTTACATTGTAAAAATCACTCAGAATAATGCTTCTGTAACTAAGAAATTAGTAATTAAATAAGCATAATTCTTAACTTATAAAAAGCGTTGCTTGAAATTTTCGAGCAACGCTTTTTTATTTTCTATACTTTTGCAGCATGATTAGCAATACTGAAATTTTTAATATAAAAACATCTCAAGAGTTTGAAGAATTAGCTCTTAAAACATTCAGATTTCAGTTTGAAAACAATTCGGTCTATCGCTCATTTTGCGACTTACTTTATAAGAATCCATCTGACATTAATTCGATTAAAGACATACCCTTTTTGCCGATTCAATTTTTTAAATCTCATGAGGTTTTAAGTTCTAAAAGTGACATTGAAAAAACATTTACCAGTTCTGGAACAACGGGAAGCATAACGAGCAAACACTTTGTTAGTGATATTAATTTATATGAAGAAAGTTTCAGAAAAGGGTTTCATCATTTTTACGGTAATATTGAAGATTATGTGGTTTTAGCATTATTGCCATCATATTTAGAGCGTGATGGTTCTTCATTGATTTACATGGTAGATGATCTCATTAAAAAATCTAAACATCCTGAAAGTGGCTTTTATTTAAATAATCTCGCTGAATTAGCAACAACATTAAACCATTTAGAAGATAAAAAACAAAAAACTATACTTATAGGTGTATCCTTCGCTTTACTAGATTTAGTTGAAGAATTTCAGTTAAATCTAAACCACACTATAGTTATGGAAACAGGTGGTATGAAAGGCAGACGAAAAGAAATTATAAGACAAGAACTACACGAAATCTTGAAATCTGGTTTTAGCATTGACAGCATTCATAGCGAGTATGGCATGACGGAATTATTAAGTCAAGCTTATTCTAAAGGNAATGGTGTTTTTGAATGTCCGCCTTGGATGAAAATATTAACCAGAGATACTGAAGATGCGCTCTCTATACAACAGCCCAATAAAACTGGAGGTATNAATATTATAGACCTCGCCAATCTNAATTCTTGNGCTTTTATTGCCACTCAAGACTTAGGTAAAGTCTATAAAAATGAGACTTTTGAAATCATNGGTCGTTTTGACAACTCTGANATTAGAGGATGTAATTTAATGGCTTTGTAAGGTTATCAACTGTATTACGACTAAATAATCGCTAAGGAAAAGAAAGATTTTTCATTAGTTGATTGATTGGTTAGAAGTGCCCGAAAGAAATTTCGGGCACTATTTTTATACTACCTTAAGAATAAAATCTGTTTTCTTTCCTCTACTTAAAATAATGTATCGGTCGTTTATTAAGTCTTCTGAAGTTAATTTATAATCTTCTTTTACTTTTTCTTTATTAACGGAAATNGCGTTTTCTTTNAAAGCACGTCTGGCTTCACCATTAGAACTCAANAAATTTGTTTTAGCCGCTAAAGCTCCAATCATATCAATACCTTCATCGAACTCTGNTTTAGAAATTTNAGCTTGTTTTACACCTTCAAAAACATCTAGAAACAAATTCTCGTTTAANTNTTTAATATCGTTTTTAAAGTNTTTACTAAACAAAATTTGAGATGCTNTTACAGCATTTTCGTATTCATCTCTATTATGAACAAATGTTGTTACTTCTTCTGCNAANCGNTTTTGTAATGTTCTACGTCCAGGATTTTCATTATGCTCAGCAATCAAATTTTCAATAGTTTCTTTATCTAAGAATGTGAAAATTTTGATATACTTTTCAGCATCTTCGTCAGTACTATTTAACCAAAATTGGTAGAATTTNTAAACACTTGTCTTNTCAGNATCTAACCAAACATTTCCACCTTCACTTTTACCAAATTTAGAACCATCTGCTTTTGTAATTAACGGACAAGTCATNGCGTAAGCTTTTGCGGTATCATCACCAACATTCATACGTCTTACAAGNTCAGTTCCNGTTGTAATATTTCCCCATTGATCGCTACCTCCCATTTGTANTTTGCAANCCATATTTTTGTGCAAATGATAGAAATCGTAACCTTGAATTAACTGGTAAGTAAACTCAGTAAAACTCATCCCTACNCTACCTTCATCACCACTCAAACGCTTTTTTACAGAATCTTTAGCCATCATGTAGTTCACCGTAATTCGCTTACCAACATCACGAGCAAAATCTATAAAACTAAAATTCTTCATCCAGTCATAGTTATTCACTAAAACAGGTGCGTTTTCTTTAGTAGAATTAAAATCTAAAAAGCGAGACAGCACATTTTTAATGCCTGCAACATTATGATTTAACGTAGTTTCATCCAACAAATTACGCTCGTCGCTTTTCCCAGAAGGATCTCCAATCATACCTGTTGCTCCACCTACTAAAGCTATAGGTTTGTGACCTGCTTTTTCTAAATGAACCAATAAAATAATCGGTACCAAACTACCTATATGCAACGAATCTGAAGTCGGATCGAAACCAATATAAGCGGTTGTCATTTCCTTATCTAATTGCTCTTCTGTACCTGGCATGATATCGTGTACCATTCCTCTCCAACGTAATTCTTCAACAAATTTATTAGCCATTTTTATGTCGTTTCAATTTAATTTCCAGCAAAGATATGTTTCCACATTAAAAGACAAAAGACAATTTTAAAAAAGCGTAAATTCGCAGTATGATTTTAGTTACAGGAGGNACAGGNTTGGTTGGCTCTCATTTACTTTTTAAACTCGTAAATGAAGGTAATACTGTACGAGCNATTTATAGAAGAAAAGAAACTTTGAACCGCACAAAGCATGTCTTTTCATACTATTCTGATAATGCTGAAAGCCTATTTGAGTCGATTGAATGGATTGAGGCCGATTTAAATAACATTCCTCAACTTCAAGATGCTTTTTATGGTGTCTCTAAAGTTTACCACTGTGCTGCTTTTGTATCCTTTGAACCTGATAAGTATAAAACCTTAAGAAGAATTAATATTAATGGTACAGCCAATATAGTAAACTTAGCTATTAGCAATAATGTTGAAAAACTATGCTATGTAAGCTCTATTGCTGCAGTTGGACATCACAATAATTCTGATAAATTAATTGACGAAAAGACGGTTTGGAATCCGGAAGACGACAATAGTGTTTATGCTATTACAAAATATGGTGCCGAATTAGAAGTNTGGCGTGGTACACAAGAAGGTCTTGACGCTGTAATTGTAAATCCNGGAATTATTTTAGGNGCTGGTTTTTGGAATACTGGTGGAAGCGGAAGTTTATTCAAGAAAGTATATAATNGNATNNCCTATTACACTCACGGAACTACNGGATATGTTGATGTNTTTGATGTNGTTGATATTATGCACCAATTGATNGAAAGTGATATAAAGAATGAGAAGTTTATTCTGNTTTCNGAAAATCTAAGCTTTAAAGACTTTCTTTCTAAAACAGCAAAAGCCCTGAATGTAAAACCTCCTACAAAAGAAGCTAANCCATGGTTGCTTAATATNGCATGGAGGTTAGATTGGTTAAGTTTTAAACTTTTTGGAAAACGAAGACAATTAGCTAANCAAACTGCTAAATCTGCTATAAGTGTGACTAAATANGACAATACNAAAGTAAAGAAAGCCTTAAACTACAACTTNAAAGATATAGATAAAACTATCTCTCAGGTCTCTCAATTGTTTTCTGAAGACTTTTCTTAAGAATCAAANTATCNTCTTCTTTAATNGGCTTTAGATNCTNTACTTTNAATNTTNNTTTTTNCTTCTGNNATAGAGTCTCTACGCTCCTTTGCNTCTTCATTTTCCCTATCACGAATCTCTTCATACTTTTNCTTATCTGCTTCCAATTTNGTTTTCACCTTCTCTACAATNGATTTGTAAANNTCGGTATCATAAGCATAGTAATTATTGCTATTAGCAAATTGTGTACTATCAATATTATGTCTTGTAAGAATATAAGTTTCTGGCACAACACCTTCCTTCTCTAAAAGCTTCCGATTAACACCTTTAGCTGCATTGATAATATACATATCGTACAAAATATCGGACATTTTATCCTTTGAAATTAAGTCTTTTGGTTTTTCTGGTTTTTGCAAACCATCACAACCCAAGATTAGCAAAGAAATTGTTATGACAAATATTTTTCTGAGCATATTACCTATTAAAAGTTAATCTTTGACCAGCCTTAACACCTAAAACTTTGAAGTTTTCATATACCAACTTCCCATTGACAAAAGTGTGGGTTATCCTGCTTTTAAAAGTATTTCCTTCAAAAGGAGACCATCCACATTTGTATAAAATGTTACTTTTATTTACTGTCCATGGACTATTGATATCTGCAATAACCAAATCTGCATAATAGCCTTCCTTGATATAACCTCGTTTTTCAACATCAAAGAGTATTGCTGGATTATGACACGCTTTTTCAACAATTTTCTCAATAGGAATTTTACCTTGATGATGCGCTTCTAAAAGCGCTACTAAAGCATGCTGAACCAAAGGTCCACCAGACGGAGCACTTGTGTAAGGATTATTCTTTTCCTCTAATGTATGTGGCGCATGATCTGTTGCTATAACATCTATTCTATTATCCAATAAAGCTTTCCATAATTGTTCTCTATCCTTGGCCGTTTTTACAGCTGGATTCCACTTAATATGACTTCCTTTTTTGGCATAATCCTCATCAGAAAACCAAAGATGGTGAATACAAACCTCTGCAGTAATTTTTTTGTCTTTTAGCGGTACCTTATTAGAAAATAGACTTGTTTCCTTTCCTGTAGATAAATGGAAAACGTGTAATCTTGCCCCTGTTTTCTTAGCCAATTCTATAGCTTTTGAAGATGATATATAACACGCTTCTTCACTNCGTATNATAGGATGCATTTCCATAGGAATATCATCACCATATTGCGCCTTGTATTTTGCTANGTTCTCTCTTATTGTGGCTTCATCTTCNCAATGCACAGAGATTACCATATCAGTACTAGANAATATTTTTTCTAATACTTCTGGGTTGTCCACCAACATATTTCCTGTCGACGAGCCCAAAAACAACTTTAAACCAGCTACAGATTTCTTATCTACTTTTAAGATTTCATCCAAGTTATCATTGGTACCACCAAACATAAACGAATAGTTTGCATATGCAGTATCTGCAGCAATAGCAAACTTTTCATCTAACTTTTCAATAGTTGTAGTTTGTGGATTGGTATTTGGCATTTCTATAAAAGACGTTATACCACCAGCAATAGCTGCTTTAGATTCTGTCTCTATAGTTGCTTTATGTGTTAAGCCAGGTTCTCTAAAATGTACTTGGTCATCAATCATGCCTGGTAAAACATAGTTACCTTCAACATCAATAACTTTTACATCTGCAGACTTTACACTAATAGATGTATCTATTTCTTTTATAATATCATCTTCAATAAGAATATCACCTTCAACAATCTTTCCTTCGTTGACGATTTTAGCATTTTTTATGAGGGTATTTTGCTTCATAATCTTATGATTTCGCAAACAAACTTTTTAATTTTAAACTTATTACACCAAAAATAGCTTCATATATGATACTTCCGCTCATTTTTGATTTTCCTTTGGTTCTATCCTTAAAGATAACAGGTATTTCTACAATTTTAAAACCTTTTTTGTAAGCTTTAAATTTCATTTCTATCTGAAACGCATAACCTACAAATTTTATTCTATCAAGGTTAATTTTCTCTAAAACAGCTCTTTTATAACAAATAAAACCAGCTGTAGAATCTTTCACTTTCATTCCTGTAATGGACCTAACATATCTCGAAGCTCCGTAGGATAGTAAAATTCTAGACAACGGCCAATTCACTACCGTAATGCCTTTAACATATCTAGAACCTACTGCAACATCTGCGTTTTCGGTTGCACAAGCACTGTACAAGCGTTCTAAATCATCAGGATTATGTGAAAAATCAGCATCCATTTCAAAAATGTAATTATAAGATCTTTCTAAAGACCATTTAAAACCTGAAATGTAGGCTGAACCTAATCCACTTTTTTCTTTACGCTGTAATAAGAATAACCGATCCTTATAGTCACTTTGTAATTCTAGAACCTTATCACCAGTTTTATCTGGCGAATTATCATCTACCACCAACACATCAAAGTCTTTTGATTGTGAGAATACCGCCTTTAGGATTGATTCTATATTTTCAATCTCATTATAAGTTGGTATAATTACAATAGCATCCGACATCAGCTAGCTGTTAAAAACTATAAGTTAGTAGGGTAAACAATTAAGCAAAAGTAAAGTTTTTGGCATATTGTGATAAGCTTTTTTCTATTAATTTAGCACAATGCGAAATTTCATTACATACGAATGGTTTACCATTGCTACAATAATAGGATTGTTTGCAATTGTAGCCGCTAAGTTTATAAATACTTTAAGATTTAACGACTTCTTATACGTTGTAGGAAATTCTAAATACCTTAAAATATATTCTAAAGATCAGAAGTTTGTAGACCTGTTTGACAGTCTGCTATTTATAAACCTAACCTTATCACTGAGTATTTTTGTAAGCTTCGCCTATTCAACGTTTGTTACTCCTTTTGAATTTGAATTAGCATCATTCTTAAAAATAATTGTAGCCGTTGCTGCAATAGTCATTATAAAAACACTTGTAGAACGATTAATAGGAAGTCTTTTTGAAATTGATAACCTCATCGATGATTATTTATTTGAAAAAACAACATTTGTAAATTACTCTGGATTAGTGTTTTTAGCCTCAAATTTATTTTTACTGTACACTAACATCTCATCAAAAATTATCATAATCTCAACTTTGGTTATTGTTTTTATAATAAACCTCATTGGATTTTTAACTTCATTTAAAAACTATCAAAAATTAATAAATCCCAATTTTTTCTATTTTTTGTTGTATCTTTGCGCTCTCGAAATTGGGCCTTATGTACTTTTATATAAGGTAATTAGGGAGTATAACACTTAAACAACAAAAGGTTTACATATGAAAGTGAAAACAATTTTAGTATCACAACCAGAGCCTAAAATAGAGAACTCTCCGTACTTTGATTTGCAAGAAAAGCAAAAAGTAAAAGTAGACTTTAGACCCTTCATTCATGTTGAAGGAGTTTCTGCTAAGGACATTAGACAACAAAAAGTTGACCTTAGTAAATTTTCAGCAATCATTCTTACAAGTAGAAATTCTGTAGATCACTTCTTTAGAGTTGCGGACGAAATGCGCTTTAAAGTTCCTGATTCTATGAAATACTTCTGCCAGTCTGAAGCTGTTGCTTACTACCTACAAAAATATGTTGTTTACAGAAAACGCAAAATCTATGTTGGTAAACGTACTTTTGAGGAATTGTCTCCTTTAATCAAAAAGTATAAGGATGAAACCTTCTTATTACCAACAACAGACAAGGTAAAACCTGTTATTCCTGAAACATTGGATAATTTAGGAGTAAACTGGAAACAAGCTACTTTTTACAAAACTGTAATCAGTGACTTATCGGATTTGGCTGATGTGTATTACGACATCTTAGTATTCTTTAGCCCTTCTGGAATTGAATCATTATTTCACAATTTCCCAGATTTTAAGCAAAATAATACAAGAATCGCTGTATTTGGAAACACAACTGTTAAGGCTGTAAAAGAAAAAGGACTACGTGTAGATATTGCTGCACCAACACCTGAAACACCTTCTATGACCATGGCACTACAGAAATATATTGATTCTGTAAACAAAGGTAAATAGGAAGAAAACTTATAGAATAAAAAAGCGAGTCTAAATTTAGACTCGCTTTTTTTATTCATTTCATACAAGATAAAACACCTAATACTGTAATTTTTCAAATTATATAATTCATGATTGTTTTACAAAAACATAATTTCCATCAGGTATAGAAATACGTGCATTGGGATCATCGCCATCATTAGTGTAATCATAGATGCAAGTTTCCAATTTTTCTATGCCATCATCATTTATATGTCGCAAAATAACCTTTCCTGAAGTATATTGGTCGTTAGGATCTTCTATACTTAAAGTGATTTTTATCTCGGATGAAGTACTGTTGTCATCGCAATATGTTGGTAAATTATAAGTAAAAACACCACCGCTTAGATTATGCTGAAAACCTGAAATAGTACTACTATCAAAATCTGCTAAAGTATTTACCTCTTCTATATCGTTTTCTATATATCGATATTCACCGACTAATAAATCTATGTAATAATTATTAGTTGTTTGATATTGTTCTTCTTTTTTAAGTTTAAAAATAACCTCCGTTGAACCATTAGTGTATTTCCAAGTACCGGTAAACTTTTCTAATTCGTTATTAACATCTTTCTTATAATAGTCAGATGTGAATTCATAATCCTGCTCGCTACCTAATGGTACAATTATCGTTTGTGCTTTGCAAGATATTATTCCTGTACAAAACAAGATTAATAATAAAATTTGTTTCATATAATATGGTTTCAACTAAACTTAGTCCTATACTATTGCTTTACCAGTAGATATTCCCCAAAAGGCAATCTAAAATTGAAATATTCGTTATCTGCGTCCAAATTTCCGCCACTTGATAAATACACTTCTAGCTTTTCAACACCATCATCTAGAAAATGCCGCATGTAAAACGTAGCCTCCATACCAGAAATTTCTCGCTCTGGATCAGCAAAAGTACAGATAACAACAATGTCATTCGGATTACACAGATTACCACATCTTGGATCACCATATTTATGTATAGAACCTCCTGAAATATTATAGCTATATGGACTTGAGTAATTATCTTGTAGATTAGGGAGTGTGTTGACAATTTCAACTCCATTTTCAATAAACCTATACTCACCTACTATTGCATCTTCATAGTAGTTAAAAGAACTATCTTGTACATGCATCATTGTTTTTTTTTCAAACTGTATCTCTAAACTATCAATACCATTAGTGTAAATCCAAGTACCTTCAAACTGGTTAAAATCATTATCTGTATCTTTAAAATAATAACCATCTTCACCATAATTTTCTGAACTATAAATTGGCTCTTCAATAATTTGCGCTTTGCAAGATATTATTCCTGTACAAAACAAGATTAATAATAAAATTTGTTTCATATATTATGGTTTTAACTAAACCCAATCCTATAATACTATTGCTTTACCAGCACATATTCTCCATAAGGAACTCTTATACTCTCTGGCGCACCCTCGAATGGTAATACTGCTGAACCTGCATCATATAACCATACTTTTAATTTCTCTACACCATCCTCGGTATATTGCCTAACAGCTATTTCACTTGAAAGATATTTACGTTCTGGATCTAAAAAACTTAACACAAATCGAGGTTCTCCATCATCACACTCTGGGCATCTTGGGAACCAATTTTTTTGAATCAACGCATTACCTTTAACTGTATGCTTAGCATCATTAGTATTGTTAAATTCAGGTATATAATTTGCAAACTCTACCCCATCTTCAACATACCTGTAATCTCCAATTAAGTCGTCTCTGTAGTCCCTGCCATTATAATACATTGTTATTTTTCTTAAGGAAATGGTAAGAGATGTGTTACCGTTCTCATATTTCCAAGTGCCTTCAAATGGGCTCAATAGGTTGTCTACATCTTTTTGGTATGAGCCTTCGGTAATCTCCGTTCCGTAATCTCCTAATGGAATTATAGGGCTCTGTGCTTTACAGGATAAAAAGCTGAATATTATTAGTATTAAAAGTATATATTTCATAATTATTGTTTCACAAAAACATAATTTCCATCAGGTATAGAAATACGTGCATTGGGATCATCGCCATCATTAGTATAATCATAAATACACGTTTCTAATTTTTCTATGCCATCATCATTTATATATCGCAAAATAACCTTTCCTGAAGTATATTGGTCGTTAGGGTCTTCTATGCTTAAAGTAATTTTTATCTCAGATGAAGTACTATTGTCATCGCAATATGTTGGTAAATTATATGTAAAAACACCACCGCTTAGATTATGCTGAAAACCTAAAATAGTACTACTATCAAAATCTGCTAAAGTATTTACCTCTTCTATACCGTTTTCTATATATTGATATTCACCAACTAATAGATCTTGATAGTTAGAATTAGGTGATGTTTGATAATGTTCTTCTTTTTTAAGTTTAAAAGTAATTTCTGTATTATTATTTTGAAACTTCCATGTGCCTATAAATTTCTCAAATTCGTTATTTAAGTCTTCTTCATAACAGTTAGTATCTTCAGGCGGACATGTTTCACTACTTTGTAAAGGTTTTATTACGGATTGAGCCTTACAATAAGACACTGTTAATATCAAAACAATATTTAGTAAATATCTCATTATTGTTTGGTTAACGTATATACACCCAAAGGCAACCTATATGTAGTATGCTCTTGTGGCTCGCCGTTATTTATAGTAATGTTTCCTACGTCCTTAAATCTTATGTATATTTTCTCTACACCATCTTCTTCATAATGACGCATATAAAATTCAGGACTAGATCCTTCTATATCACGTTCAGGATCACCCCATCCTCCTGTAATTACAATATCATTTGGATTACATAGATCACCACACAATGGATCACCATATTTACTAATATAGTCCCCAATAATATTATATTCATAAGGATTGCTATGGTTTGCACTTAAATTCATTAAAGTATTTACAACGGTTGAGCCAAATTGAATGTACTTGTATTCGCCCACTAGGGCATCGGTATAAAAGTTATCTCCTAAATCCTGTATGTGAATATTGGTTTTTTTTACAAACTGTATTTCTAAGCTTGTTGTACCATTGGTATATACCCAAGTACCTTCAAATCGATTAAAATCATTATCTAAGTCCTTGTAATACACACCATCTTCATCGCCGTAGTTAGGGTTATCATAAATGGGTTGCTGTGCTTTACAAGATATTGTAAAAACTAAAAGAAGTAAAAGTTTTTGTTTCATACAGATGATTAGCTTAAAAAACACCAATCATTCTTAGGAGGATAATCCAAATATAGTCACAACATTTTAAAATAACACATCTTAAATGTTAAACTTAAAAAGTCATCTTTTTGTAGCTAATTTTATAAAATAGATTTCATGATTCAAAAAATTACATACATTCAAATTTCTAGACAAAAAAAGCGAGTCTAAATTTAGACTCGCTTTTTTGTTTTAATATATTTATTTTAAACCTTAAAAATTGTAACGCTGAGGACCACCTCTTCTTACTTCTTCAGAAGCATAAGATTCAAACTTTTTGAAATTTTCTCTAAATGCGTTAGACAGTTTAAATGCCATTTTATAGTAAGCCTCATCATCATTCCAAGTTGTTCTAGGACTCAACACTTCTGTTGGTACACCTGGACATGTTCTTGGTTGTGCTACACCAAACACTGAATGAATATGGTAATGATCATAATCATACAATCCTAGATCACCATTAAGAGCCGCATTAATCATAGCACGTGTATATTTTAACTTCATACGTGTTCCTACTCCATAAGGCCCACCTGTCCAACCTGTGTTAACTAGCCATACATTTACACCTGCTTCTAACATTTTTTTACTTAGCATTTCTGCATATTCCGTAGGATGTAATGGCATAAATGGTGCACCAAAACACGCAGAGAAAGATGGTTGTGGCTCTACAACACCAGCCTCAGTTCCGGCAACCTTAGCAGTATAACCAGATATAAAATGGTATGCCGCTTGCGCAGGAGTTAATTTAGAAATAGGAGGCAAAACACCAAAAGCATCTGCTGTTAAGAAGAATATGTTCTTTGGATTTTTACCAATAGACGGTTGTTTAATATTTTCAATATGATATATTGGGTAACTCACACGCGTGTTTTGTGTGATTGAAGTATCAGCAAAATCAACTTCGCCTTTATCGTTCATTATTACATTTTCGAGAATGGCGCCTTTTTTAATCGCGCCAAAAATTTCTGGTTCTTGCTCTTCGGATAGATTTATAACTTTAGCATAACAACCTCCTTCAAAGTTAAAAACGGTGTTCTCTTTAGTCCAACCATGCTCGTCATCACCAATTAAACTTCTATTGGCATCTGTAGACAAGGTGGTTTTTCCTGTTCCTGAAAGTCCAAAGAAAATGGCTGTATCTCCATCTTTACCCACGTTAGCACTACAATGCATTGGTAAAGTTTCTTTGAATACTGGTAAAATAAAGTTAAGTGCAGAGAAAATTCCTTTTTTAATCTCACCAGTATAACCAGTTCCTCCTATTAAAGCAATCTTACGTGTAAAATCTAAAATAG